>CANNJE010000024.1 GCA_947504605.1 Chitinophagaceae bacterium | reverse complement strand
CTCCAAACCTGTGGAAACTTATAATTTTTATCTATAAGCACAAAACCACCTGAGTTTGGAACAGGAGCAGGAGCAGTAAATAAAGACTGCCAAGCTGCTGGGTTAGGATTAAAAGTAATTTGAGATAATTGACTAGCATTAGCCAATGCACCTACCTGGTACATACCACTGTTTGTAGGCATATTGGTTAAGTATACATAAGGTATTTTACCTGTATAGACACCCGTTCCTGCTTTAACGATAAAGGTCTTATTACCTTCCACATCCCAACGTATATTAGCTCTTGGAGAAATATAATTAGTAGCCTTAGGGAACAAACCTGTATTGTAGTTGGTAGGAACACCATTTCTGTCAGGGAATGACAATGCAGTAATAGAAGGGTTTTCTAGTGGTTGATCAGGATAAACTGGTTTGTCTAAACGAACACCATAAGTCAACTTAAGTCTTGAATTGATATTAAATTCATCCTGTGCATAATAGCTAATCTGACCAATTTTTAACTCTGCAGAATAAGGAGCATCAACTCCCGGTACTCTAGAGAATGTATAAGCAAATGCTATAGGATGAGCTGCAGGGTTCATGAAGTCTTCAAGAGAGCCAAAAGTATAATAGCTCTGTGATGCAGCCATAAATTGATTACCTACATATTGTTGTTCGTAGCTAATACCTGCAGTAAGTGTGTGCTTGCCAATATAATAATTAAAGTTATCTGTAATATTAAAGATCTTATTGATAACATCATTGTTATTTGAGTATGGCTCTTTACCAGCACTCATGTAGTTATTCCTTGCACCACCAGCATAGGTAGAAGCTGCTCCACTCTTTGTAGGATCTCCAATAATATCAATGAAAGGAAATAATGTGCTTGGAGTTGTTCTGGTAGATTGAATCTTGGTGTAAGTGCTTATTAACTGGTTAGAAAATTTCCCTTTCCAGTTACTGTTTAATTCCAATGCCGCAGATCTTACCTGATCTTTAAACTGATAGTTTGAATTTTCAAAAGACATTGCGTTAACACCATTTCTTGGTGTAGAAGTCCATATACTTGCAGCACCATTTGGTACACTTGAAGCGTTCAGTAATACATCATTTTCACTAACCATTTCATTGTACTTAACAGTTAGTTTATGAACTGTACTGATATTCCAGTCTAATTTTACAAGGAATTTATAATTCGTTGCAGCAAAGTTTTTAAAATTATCATATGCGCCTGTAGCATAACCATATTTGCTAGCTAAATAATCAGAAAATTTCTTTAATGAATCAACTTTTACGTTAGAAACGTTACCGCCACCACCAGAACCACCAGTTGGTCTGTAAGTAGTACCTGGAGGTAAAGTTTTCTTTTCTGATTCTCCATTAACGAAGAAGAACAATTTGTTTTTAATAATTGGACCTCCAACACTACCCCCATAAATATTGGTTTTGTTAGTAGTAAAAGGAGCTAATTTGAAGTCGCCGATATTTCTACCGATTAGAGTTTGATCTTTAAAGTAAGAATAAACAGTTCCTTTGTAATTATTGGTACCACTTTTAGTAATTGCAGCAATATTAGCACCAGTAAAGTTAGATTGTCTAACATCATTTGGAGCAATATTTACACTAACCTCTTCAATGGCATCTAATGAAATTGGTTGGTTGCCACCTCCAGGTAGAGGGTCAGTACTTAATCCAAAGTTATTATTTAGGTTGGCACCATCAACAGTTACGTTATTGTATCTGCCATCACGACCAGCAATACTGTTACCGTTTGCCTGAGGAGTCAGACGTGTGAAATCAGTTAAACTTCGTGTTAGTGTAGGTAGTGTAGTAATCAGACGTTGTCCTACGTTAGTTGACAAACCTGTTTTTATATTGGCTGCACTTTTTGCTGTTACAACTACTTCCGTAAGTGTTGAACTTTGAAGTTGCAGCACTAAGTTCGCATTGTAATCGTCACCCAAAGTAAGGGTCAAACCATCTATTTGTTGTTTTTTGAAACCAACAAATTCAACGGTTAAGGTGTAAGGACCGCCAGATTTTAAACCTGGTAAAGTAAAAACACCACCTTTATTAGATACCGTTACATATTTGGTACCTGTAGGTTGGTTTACAGCAGTAATTGTAGCACCAATTAGTGCTTCTCCAGACTCCTGTTTGATAGTACCAGAAATACTACTGGTAGTTACCTGGCCCATCATAAAGAAAGGCATTGCCAAAATGGCAATTAAAAAGGGAATAATTTTTTTCAAATGCATGTTAGTTCTGATTTTTTACGAGGCAAAGAAAGTAAATAATTGCCGAATACAGTCAAATATTATTAACAAATTGTTAGGCATTTTAAAACTTGGATTAGCTGCATATGTTAAAGAATTATAAAATCATATAGATAAAAAATTTAATTCAGTGTTTCGAAAAAGGAAAACTTGTAAGGGAGCTAGGATAAACCTCGTTAACTTTGCGTTGAAAAATTTAAACTAGAATGCTAAATAGAATAGAAGAAGCACTGGAAGACCTTAAGTTAGGAAAATTATTGATTGTTGTGGATGACGAGGATCGTGAGAATGAAGGAGATTTTGTAGCAGCTGCTCATAATGTAACTCCTGAGGTAATCAATTTTATGAGCACACATGGTCGTGGGTTAATTTGCGCTTCAATTACAGAAGAAAGATGTGCCCAACTTCAGCTTTTGCCAATGGTACCGGATAATACGTCTTTGCACGAAACTGCTTTTACTGTTAGTATTGACTTATTGGGTGATGGCTGCACTACTGGAATTTCTGCTCACGATAGGGCAAAAACTGTTCAGGCTTTGATTAATCCTGCCACACGTCCAGAGGATTTGGGCAGACCGGGGCATATTTTCCCACTAAAAGCAAAAACTGGTGGCGTTTTAAGAAGAGCCGGACACACAGAAGCTACTATTGATTTAGCTAGACTGGCAGGTTTTGAACCAGCCGGTGTATTAGTAGAAATTATGAATGAAGATGGAAGTATGGCCAGACTCCCTCAATTAATGGAGATTGCTAAAAAGTTTAATCTTAAAATAATTTCTATCAAAGACCTGATTGAATATCGGCTAAAGCAGGAATCTTTGATAGTAATGGAAGTGAGTGTAAAAATGCCTACTAAGTATGGAAGTTTTGACCTGATGGCTTTCAGGCAGATAAATACAGGGGAAGTTCACTTGGCTCTGAAAAAAGGAGAATGGGAAAAAGATGAGCCTGTATTGGTTAGAGTGCATAGCAGTTGTATGACAGGAGATATTTTGGGCTCGCTTCGCTGCGATTGTGGCGATCAGTTGCATAATGCTTTACAAATTATAGAAGCAGCGGGTAAGGGTGTTGTACTTTATATGAATCAGGAAGGTAGAGGAATTGGGATTTTAAATAAATTAAAAGCATACAAATTGCAAGAGCAAGGACTGGATACAGTAGAAGCTAATTTACAATTGGGTTTTGGTATGGATGAAAGAGATTATGGAGTGGGGGCACAAATTCTGAGAAGTTTGGGTGTTACTAAAATGAAATTGATGAGTAATAATCCTCGTAAACGTGCAGGTTTGCTGGGATATGGGCTAGAAGTTGTAGATAATGTTTCAATAGAAATAGAACCCAATAAACACAATAAAAAATATTTATTTACAAAAAGAGATAAAATGGGACACGAAATTTTGAATGGTCTTTAGTATGGTTCAAATTTCAAATTCTGCAAATAGAGCCATCTATTGAGTACTGACATTTATAGAATCCTGCAACTGAATCTTTTTTCTGCTTTTAAACAAATCTGAAAGTTTGTCAAAATCTTTGCGGTACGATAACTGTAATCCGGATCGGTTTCGTTGGTTACTGGTAAGATCGGTACTGGTTTTACTAAACCCAACAACTCTTACAGAACCATCTTTGTTTAATAACCACTCTATCGTTATATCTGGAGTAATAAGTCCGGAGTTTTGCAGATATGGATTGTTATAATCAAGGTTTCCGCCAATAATAACATTGATCTTGCTGCTGAGGAATATTTTTAAACCCGCTCTCACATTTGCCTGTAATTGTTTTGCTGTTGTTTGCAGGTCTACACTTGGGTTGATATCAATATAGGTAGATATAACACCATTGGTAGCTCTTTCCAATTGTTTGTTAAAGATATTGGTTAAAAAGCCACTTAATACACCTCCAATGGTACTAGTTGCAATATTAATGGTACTGCCACCGGTAAGAAATTGTGCGTCTGTAATAAATGCATTTACAAGCAATAAACTTGCCACCTGTTTGTATATTTCATTTTCATTCGACTCAAAATCGGCCAACTTTTTTGTTGTATAATAATCTCTGTTCAAGGGACTGTTCTCTGGCAATTTAAGTTTGAATTTTATTATTGGTTTTGCCAAATTGCCGGAGAGGTTTGATATAATAGTAATGTCTTCTTTTCTCTTTACGCCTGTGGATTGAGTGATACTGCTTACATCAACATTTTTAGCAAGGTATTCTGCATCAATATCAATGATGGCCAGCATTGGGTCGCCGTTCCAGGTAATAGATCCCCTGTTTAAAGTAAAAGGTTTTCTTACAAATGTTTGGAAATTAAAAGTGTATTCTCCTTTTGTAATATCATACCTTCCCCTCATACTTAGCGGCTCTGTTGTGCCAACTTTTATATTTAATTTACCGTTGCCTTGTCCTTTAATAATATCTCCTGTTTCTTCATCTAGTATTACATCTACTTTGCATCCAGGATTAGAAACGATATTCATATTCACAAGAATATTGGTGGCCTTACCTACTTTGTTTAGATTATCCATTTCGCTACCAAACTGTATAAAATCAATGTAATCTATTTTGGCATTTTCTCTGCTTTTTACATTTGTGTTCAGGTAAATATGACTACTGTCAAAAACGCTGGGTTGTCCGTCGATATTCATTCTTAGGTTGGTTGTAGGACCTTCCATTGTCATTAGGGCACTGCCAATAACTGTTCCGTAAAACTGGGCATTGTCTTTTTTAGTGGTATTAAGTACCAGCATTTTTCCTGTTTCTACCCTCACATTTTCAAAACTGAAATCATTAAAAAACTGGTGGTACATTTTTCCACTAGCGGTACCTGTATTATTTAGTGTGTCGCTAATTTTTATTAGTCCCAGATCTATAAAATCCTTACCAAAGATGATGGTTTCATTGGCAATTTTATAACGACACTGAGTAAACGCTACTTTAAAACTTCCGGTATCTACATTTACGTCGCCAATGATAGTCATGTTTTCTTTTACTTTTCCACTGATAATTACATTGCCATTAGCAGTTCCGTCTATTTTATTAAAAATGCTGCCCAGATAGGGTTCAAGTATATTTAGGTTTATTTTTTTTGCCTTAATACTTGTATTCATCCTTTCTCCAATACTGTCTTTGTAATTATAAAAACCATCAATGTCGAAAACATAGTCTTGTTCATCAGTATTTACTTTGTATTCCACAAGCCCCGAAATAGTATTTACTTTTCCATCGAGATTTACTTTTCCTACATATTTTTCATCAATTGAAAAACTATCAGCAAAACCAATAAAGGAAATCGTTTGTTTACCCAGCGGATCACTTATGGTA
The DNA here is from genome assembly GCA_947504605.1 of Chitinophagaceae bacterium. Classification (GTDB taxonomy): domain Bacteria; phylum Bacteroidota; class Bacteroidia; order Chitinophagales; family Chitinophagaceae; genus Ferruginibacter. The sequence continues at coordinate 24,051 of CANNJE010000024.1, read as the reverse complement.
GCAGTACCTGTAAGCTGTCCTTTTAAGGAAGGAGTCGTTACAAAGAAAGGAAGGAAATCTTCGATTACAACATTTTTAAGTTTAGCTACCAAATGTATATCATCCGTAAGTTCATCCATTTCGGTAGAGAGAACGATCTCCTGTTTTTTACTCACAAACCTTACTTCACTGGCATCAATATAGTTTTTTCGAAGGGTTAGTTCACCATCTTTTTCCAGGCTCCAGTTTTTATCGTTTAATGCAAATTCAGAAGGAAAAAAATGAAAGCGCACTCCATCATTTAGTGTTTGAATACTGGCATTCAGTTCAGCACTGCTAAGCGTTTTGCCAGCACTAGTATTTAATTTAATTAACGAAAGATCATTGTTGGCGGTGAGTTTTAATTTAGTTTCCGGAAAATGAAGGCTGTCGCTGAGGATGATATCATCAACAGCAATATCTGCAAAAAGGGTGTCTTTATTTCCATTTCCCTTCAAATTTGTATTAATGAACTGTTTACCATCATAACTAAATTCTGGAACAAGGGCATTTACTTTTAGTTCATAATTACTTAGTTTAAGATTCCCGTATAAATGGGCGTTGTTGAAACCTTTTAGTTTATGGTCGAGCAATTGAACATAATCATCAATGTAATTAGTTTTAATATCGAAATTCAAATCCTGATCGGCTACTAATTTGCTTGGGGCTTTAATATAAGTAGGGTAGTACCTAGCCAGAAATACTTTGAAAGCATCAGGTAATTCCAGTATTCTAAATTTTCCTGTAATGTTTGCTTCTAATTCGTTGGACTGCAGACTTATTGTTTTTTGATTGCCTGTGAGATAAGATTTAAGCATGAGAGAATCAAAGGAAAGTCTGGTGCTGTCGTGTTGTAAATTAGCATTGTAAATACTGGCAGAACCCAGAAAATTGTCAATATTATTTCCTGTAAAATTGAGGTTGAATAAGCCGGATAGCGTTAGTATATCATTGCTTAATCCAAGTTTTTTAAAATTGATATAATCAAGAGCTGCATCCGCATTAAATGCCATTTGTTTTCCGGATAAACTTAGTTCCCCATCCAGTCTGCTGATTTTAAGATTGGGGTCGTCAATCGAGGCTTTTCCTTTGAATAATTTATTTTTGAAGTCACCGTTGATACTTATATTTTGGTATTGATAAGCTGCATAATCCAACTTTTTTATTTGTCCTTTAAAATTTGTTTCTAGTTTGTTTATATCAAAACTTCTGCCTTTGATGGCACCGTTTATTGAAATCATACCCAGTTTGGGATCATTTAAAAATTGTCCCAGATTAAAGCCATTTGTATTTAATTTACCAGAGTAAGAAGGTTGCCCCGCTTCTGGTAATTTCATATTTAAGTCTGCTGTAAGATTTCCCAGGTTGGTATTTATATTTCCAAATGCGACAAAATCGTTGATAAAGCCAGTGAAGTTTCCTGTATATTTTATAGCTCCTAATTTATTTAAAGCGGGTGTTTTAATTTTTTTTAATGAGGGGATAATGCTGACAAGTTCATTGTAGTTTGTTTGCAGTAAATTCGATTTAAGATCTATAAATGTGCTGTTAATATCTGGCAATCCTCTCATTGAAACATCCCCATCCAGAAAACTGTTTCCAGTTCTCAGTTTCATCTTTTTTACAGAAAAATTATCGATGGTACCTTTAGCCTTTCCATCAATGTAAAACACTCTTTTCATACTGGCAAGGTTTGGTGAAAAAATGGCCAGATCATCAGTACTTAAAATACTTTCCGTAAAATCGCCCTCCAAGGTTACGTTATGAATAAAACTGTTCATGTCCTTATTAAAGGAACTGTATTGCATGGAATAATAATTGCCTAGTTTACTCTTGTTGGTTTGTAAATCCAATTGCTTAAACTCCATAATCTCAGGACTAAACTTAAGATGGCTTTGCAGTTTTTTTATTTCAAGTCCACTTCTTTCCTTTGCATTTAGGGAAATATTCGCTTGTAGTGTATCGTTTAAAAACAGCACATCACTAATACTTCCATTAATGGTGGAAAAGTGAATATGTTGCCCGTCAAACCGATCGTTGTAGGGTGCTCTTATAGTTGATTTTTCATTTAAAAAACTACCATCAAAAATTTGTAGTTTATTAACTTTCATTACCCACCCTGATTTATTCCATTTAAATGCAGAAACAACAGGTATCTGAGCCATGATAGCAGTTAGATCTGTTACAGCGGGCTTGTTCCCATCAAAATCTCTCTGAAGAAAAATAGGCTTTTCCAGATAGATGTCCTTGATGACAATTTGCTTATTAGTCAAATCCATTTTCTCAATCGTTACATCCAGTTTCTGTAAGGCCACTTCCATGTCCTGGCCAATCCATTTATCAAGGTTGTTGAATTTGATGTTTTTAAGGTGTATTTCCTTAATATTGAACTGTACTGTACTATTGTTTTTCTTTCCAGTGGAGGGACTTGAAAAATAATCTACCAGGAATGTATAATTCCAAACCGAATCTGTGCGGTTCATATTTATGTAAGCATCTTCGAGCCCTACGTTATTAAGCGTGATGGTATCTTTAAGGAAAAACCAATCTGTAATATTTACGCTGGCAGTACCTGCAAATAAGAGTGTATCTTTTTTGTGGTCTTCAACCATCAAGTCTTTCACCAAAAGCTTGTCAAAAAAGCGAAAATCAACTTCTTTAATTGTTACTCTTGTATCCAGTTTTTTTGAGAGATTTCCTGCTATTTCTTTTACCAGCCAGGTTTGTACGCTTGATAAATGCAATAAACCGTATAACAGTACGACTAGTAAAACAAGTACCAGTAAAGTCCACTTTAATATTTTAAAAAATTTTCGCAGAAGAATCAAAAGTTTGTAAAATTAGCCAATAGGGTTCTATATGCAAATGCCATGCAAAAATTTACTTTATTCGTATTAAGCTGAAAAAAAATCATTTTAAGCTAAAATCTGGTTATAGGCGTAAAGTCAATAATGTTTCAAAGATATCGGCAAAAATATGTTATATATAGATGCATTAGTATCCCTCCGCAGCATCATCGCCTCTTTTATCAGCAATAGCAATAACTTTTCTGCCATTGTTATTGGTTATCCTAATTAGTTCTGTACGACCAATACCTGTCCTGGTTGATAGTTTATACCCCATTGCTTTCAGTTCAGCAGCCACAGTAGTAGGAAAATCTTTTTCAATAAATAGCTCATCCGGCAGCCATTGGTGGTGAAATTTAGGTTTGTTTACAGCATCTTCTTCATTGAGGTTAAATTCAAGGATATTAACCAGGCTTTGAAATACGCTGGTAGGTATGGTTGTTCCTCCAGGGGTGCCAACAACTATATAAGGTTTGTTGTTTTTTAAAACAATGGTTGGGGACATGCTGCTTAACATTCTTTTGCCTGGAGCAATAGCGTTGGCAGCTTTGCCTACTGCACCATACATATTTGGTGAGCCTGGTTTTACACTAAAATCATCCATTTCATTATTTAGTAAGAAGCCAGCACCACTAACAACAGTATAGCTGCCATAATTTCCATTTAAAGTTGTGGTTACTGATACGGCATTTCCTTCATTGTCTACAATACTTATGTGAGTGGTTTCTTCACTTTCGCTGATGATACCTTCTTTTGTAATTTTGCTGTTGCCAGCCACGCCAGGTTTAAAATCGTTCATGCGTTGTTGTAAATAAGATTCACTAACCAATGTCTTTACCGGCACTTTTACAAAATCAGCATCGCCCATATATGTGCCCCTGTCTGCAAAAGCTCTTCTTTCTGCTTCTGTCATTAATTGAACACTGGCAGCAGTTTGAAAACCCATATCTGCAATATTGCGTTGTTCTATGATCTTCATGAGTTGTTGTATTATAATACCTCCGCTGCTTGGCATGGGCATACCCACAATTTCATAATCTTTATAATTATACCTTATTGCAGTTCTTTCAATGGCTTTGTAATTCTTTAAATCAGTTAAATTGATAATACCCTTGCCCCGGTTCATTTCCTGAACTATCAGTTTTGCAATAGGTCCTTCGTAAAAACCCCTGGCTTTTTTGCGGAGTATACGTTTAAGGGTCTTGGCTAATTCTGGCTGAATCAGCATATCGCCTTCTTTCCAGGGAGTGTTTTTTACAAAAGCTACAACGGTTTTATTCATCCTTTCAAAGTCACTTTTATTATTGTTAAAACTTTGTGCTTGCGAGGCAGTGATGGGAAAACCTTCTTCTGCCAATTGAATTGCAGGGCTGATTAATTTTTTAAAGGAGAGCTTTGCATATTTTTTACTGGCAAATAATCCCGCTACTGTTCCGGGAATACCGCTTGCCATAGGTCCTTCTAATGATAATTGTGTAATGGGATTGCCGTTTTTATCTAGATACATGTCTTTGGTAGCATTGGATGGTGCCATTTCCCTGTAGTCTAGTGCTACAGTCTTTCCATTTTTCAAACAAGCAATCATAAAACCACCGCCACCTAGGTTACCTGCTCCTGGGTATACAACGGCAAGTGCCAATTGTGTTCCAATTGCTGCATCTACAGCATTCCCTCCAGCTTTTAGTATATTAAGTCCAACTTTGCTTGCAAGCGGATGTGCAGAAACAACAGCACCGTTTGTACCCTCTATTTTCTTTGTAATGGTATAGGGTAAAATTTGTTGGGCATTGCTATCCAGACAAAAAAATAGAAGTATTAAGAAAACAGTTATTCTCGAAAACATAAGCATTATGTATTTTGTCAAATCTAAAATTACTTTTTATAAACGATACAAGGATTAACAAAGCCGGATAAAATAAACAAGCAATTTCATTTGAATTTATAGGATACAATGATAAGTGGTAGGGCTAGCACCTTGTATTCGCTTAAATTCGTATTTTAAAAAATATTTAATGAAAAAAGTATTCGGGGTAATTACCTGCCTTTTGGTTATTTCATGTGTGATGGGGCAAACACCAAAAACGTATTCTTCTTCTGATATTTTACAACAATTTAAAAAGTTGGAAGTATTTGGTTCTGTTTTATACATAGCAGCTCATCCTGATGATGAAAACACAAGGCTTTTAGCATATCTGGCAAATGAACGAAGGTTCAGAACTGGATACCTTAGTCTAACCCGAGGAGATGGAGGACAAAACTTAATTGGAAATGAGCAGGGGATAGACCTGGGTCTTATTAGAACACAGGAATTACTTGCTGCAAGAAGAATTGATGGAGCTGAGCAGTTTTTTTCTACCGCCTACGACTTTGGATTTAGTAAAAACCCAGAAGAAACTTTACAAAAATGGGGACACGATAAAATATTGAGTGATGTAGTCTGGGTGATCCGTAAATTTAAACCTGATGTGATCATTACCCGTTTTCCAACAACTGGTGAAGGAGGCCACGGTCATCATACTTCTTCTGCTATCCTTGCAGGCGAAGCTTTTGATGCGGCAGGGGATGCTACAAAATTTCCGGAACAACTAAAAAGGGGGGTTACAATTTGGCAGGCTAAACGACTTTTGTGGAACACATTTAATTTTGGAGGAAACAATACAACCAGAAAAGATCAACTGAAAATAGATGTGGGGATGTACAATCCCATTATTGGAAAAAGTTACGGGGAACTTGCCGCAGAAAGTCGCAGTCAGCATAAGAGCCAGGGGTTTGGAGTGCCGGCTCAAAGAGGCGAGACCTTTGAATATTTTGCTACGATTAAGGGAGATAAATCTCAAAAAGATTTGATGGAGGGGATTGATTTGGGTATTGGAAAAATGGGGTTAGAAATAGCGCAGGTAAACCAATACAATGAATTGGTTTCAAAATTGATCAAAAATTATAATCCATCAAGCCCGCAAAATTCAATCACAGATCTCGAAGCTTTGTATGTTTTACTGCAATATGGAAAAGCTGGAGGGAAACAAGAATTTATTAAGGAATTAATTGCTAAATGTGCAGGTTTTTTTATGGAGGCCACCGCTTTAAATCAATTAAATGTAGTGGGCGATAGTATAAAATTTTCTGTAAATTTTAATAATCGTACCGGAATCCCTTTGGAAATGGCTCAGGTAAGTATTTATGGCACTACCCAGGTTTTTGATAAATTATCTGCCAATATAAATAATATTAAAACGGCCACTGCATTTATTACAAAAGAATCGGTTACTTCCCAGCCTTACTGGCTAGAGTATCCAATGTTGGAAGGATCTTTTGATGTAAGGCAGCAAGACTTAATTGGTACAGCCGAAAACAATCCTCCAACAGCTTTGTTTCAGATAAAATTGAATGGTAATGTTTATAATTATACAAGACCGGTTCAGTTTAAATATACAGATCCTGTGAAAGGCGAATTGTATCAACCGGTTCAATTGGTAAATCCTGTTTTTTTAAACACAACACCCTCCCTTATTATTTTTTCAAATAATAAAAAACCTCAAATAAAAAATATACAATTTACAATCCAGTCAAATCTTGCATTGAAAGAAAAGGTAAGTTTTAGTACGCAATATAATGGGCATACAAATATTATTTTTGATTCCTTAACCAGCTTTCTTGTTGCTGAAAAAAGATTAATAAATGTTCCTTTGGTTAGTGATTCCTTTTCCAATAATTCTACCAGTTATATTGGCGGAAAGTTTAAATCAACATCATTCTATGAGCCACAGCTTCTTTCGCTTAATAAAATAAGTTATGATCATATTTCGGATATCTATTACAGTTATTATGATAGAACCAGAATAATAAAAATGGATTTAAAAACAGCCGGTAAGCGTATTGGTTATATAGTTGGCGCAGGCGATAAAGTGCCACAGGCCTTGGAGCAAATGGGGTTTGAAGTGGTAATGCTAGGAGAAAAGGATATTAGTCTTTCCGGCCTGAAACAATTTGATGCTATCGTTACTGGTGTGAGGGCATATAATACCAATGTTTGGCTAAGTAATGTTTACAAAGAGTTGAATGATTATGTAAAAGATGGAGGAGTTTTATTGGTTCAATATAATACCAGTAATTCTATTGGTGCTGTTAAAGCTAAAATTTCACCTTATCCTTTTACCATTACCCGAAACAGGATTACGGATGAAAATGCAGAAGTGAAATTCTTATTACCCGATCATCCTGCATTAAACTATCCCAATAAGATTACAGCAAAAGATTTTGATGGATGGATTCAGGAGCGTAGTGTTTACAATGCCGAAAATATCGATAGTAATTACCAGCGTATACTGAGTATGAAAGACCCTAGTGAAAAAGAACAGGATGGCAGCTTAATTATTACCAACTTTGGCAAGGGCAAATTTGTATATACTGGGTTGGCTTTTTTTAGAGAATTACCAGAAGGTGTCCCAGGAGCCTATCGAATATTTGCTAATTTATTGGCTTCTCCCAAAACAGCGAAAACTAAATTAAAAGTCAAAAACAAATAGTGTGTCTTAATTAAAAAGGGCAATATTTTAACTTTTTCGTTTAAAGCATTATGAGTTATATCGATTGGATCATATTAATAGTTGTATTGTCTGGTATCATCATTTATGGTGTATATAAAAGTCGTACATCCAAAAATTTAGAAGGGTATTTTCTGAGTAATCGAAATTTACCATGGTATCTTGTGTTGCTTAGCATAATGGGCACACAGGCCAGCGCTATAACTTATCTTACGGGTCCAGGGCAGGCTTATACTGACGGTATGCGTTTTGTACAGTATTATTTCGGATTACCCCTTGCAATGATTGTTATCAGTATATTTTTCGTGCCGGTTTACAGCCGTTTAAAAGTATATACTGCATATGAGTTTTTAGAAAAAAGATTTGATGTAAAAACACGCAGTCTTACGTCTTTTTTATTTTTACTTTCCCGTGGATTAAGCACGGGTGTGAGTATTTATGCACCATCCCTTATTTTAAGTTCTTTAATGGGATGGAATATTTATTATACCAATATTGTAATGGGGGGCTTGCTTATCATTTATACCATGACGGGAGGAGCAAGAGCCGTTGCTTATACGCAAACTTTGCAGATGGTTATAGTATTTGTATCCCTTTTTATTATAGCATACATAGCTGTAAATATGTTGCCGGCTGATGTCGGTTTTAAAGGTGCTATACAAAAAGCGGCTGATCTTGGAAAGATGAATGTAATCACTACGGGGTTTACCGAAAAAGGTTTTGACTGGAAGGACAAATACAATATCTGGAGTGGTGTTATTGGGGGCTTTTTTTTAGCGCTTAGTTACTTCGGCACCGATCATAGCCAGGTGGGGCGTTATCTCACCGCAAAAAATATCACTGAAACCCGAAAAAGTTTGTTGATGAATGGACTAGTAAAGGTTCCCATGCAGTTTTTTATATTATTGATAGGAATCCTTATTTTCTCTTTTTATCTACATTATAAAGCACCCGTTTTTTTTGATAATGCCAAAGTGCTAGTAGCTCAAAAAACTGTTTATAAAGATACGCTTAACAAGATAGAGCAACAATATAATTTGGCATTTGCAAATGGACAAATGGAAGCCGCTGGTTCCTTAAGAAAGGAATATAAAACTATTATTAAAAAAGCAATTCCCGGAGATGAAGCCAATGATACTAATTTTATCTTTTTGCGTTTTGTAAAAGACAATCTTCCAATTGGGTTAATCGGATTATTATTTGCAGTGATATTTTTATCTGCATGGGGTAGTATAGCCGCAGCTTTAAATTCTTTGGCAGCATGTACTGTGGTGGATTTTCATAAAAAATATTTCGTAAAATCTGAGTCAGATTATCATGACTATAAAATATCACAATGGTACACATTTGCATGGGGAGTATTCTGTATCATTATTGCCATGTTTGCGCACAATATTGGCAATAGTCTTATCGAAGCAGTAAATATATTGGGGTCTCTTTTTTATGGTGTTATCTTGGGTATTTTCATGGTGGCATTTTGGGTTAAAAGAGTAGGAGCCAATGCTGTTTTTTTTGCAGCTGTCCTTGCAGAATTGATGATCATCTATATTTATAAAGCCAATATAGTTTCTTTCCTATGGTTAAATGTTATAGGAGCTTTGCTGGTGGTAGGAATGTCGATCTTGATACAATTATTTGTCAGGATAAAAAAAATACGCCCATAATTATTATGAGCGCCGGATAAATTAATCTGGTTATAAATATACGATTGATGTTTGCACTTTAGCAAAAGATCTAAACATAGCCATAACCCCACAATATTTATCTTCGGATAAACGAACAGCTTTTTCCATCTTCGACCTATCCTCTACTCCCATTTTTATTTTATAGACAACTTTTACCAAATTATAGGTTTTGGGATGTTCTTCGGTAAGGGTTGCTTCAATATCAATCGTCAAATCGCTGAAACTTGCTTTCATTTTGTTTAATATTGAAACAATATCAATCCCTGTGCATCCGGCAAGTGAAGCGAGCATAAGGCGTTTAGGGCCTGGCCCTTCATTATTACCTCCATCTGCTATACTTGCATCCGTAAGCAGGGTGTGTCCGTTAATATTGGACGTAAAAGCCATCCCAGCTTTAAGGCTTGTGCTTACAAAATGTGTGTCCATAACCTGATTTTGTCTGTAAATTGCATGAAAATTCGGGATAATCTTCCTTTTTTAAGGACATTTTCTAAAATATTTTAGATTAAAATATCTATTTCCAACTTAAATGCTTACTTTTGCCCTCCAAAAATTTAGGACATGGCAAGAGTATGTGAACTTACAGGAAAGAGACCAATTACAGGTAATAAAGTGTCTCACTCCAATATTAAAACTAAACGCAGGTTTCTGCCCAATTTGCAGACAAAGCGTTATTTCTTAGCAGAAGAAGATAAATGGGTAACCATCAAGTTGTCTTCAGAAGCTATCAGAACCATCAATAAAAATGGTTTGTATTCAGTTGTAAAGGAATTGCGTGCTGCAGGTTCAAAAATCTAAAGTCGCATATAGCTTCTTACAGAGGCTGAATAAAGTAGGTAAATAATAAAAAAATATCAAAAATGGCAAAGAAAGGTAACAGGGTACAGGTAATTATGGAGTGTACAGAACACAAAACCAGCGGAATGGCGGGTACAAGTCGTTATATCACTACCAAAAACAAAAAAAATACCCCTGAGCGTTTGGAATTAAAGAAATTTAACTCCATCCTGAAAAAGGTAACAGTTCATAAAGAAATTAAGTAATTTACTTAGTTAGCCAGGTATATTTACTGGCAAATCACTATATTATTATCACTTCCGATAGCAATCGGAAAAAAATATTGTACTATGGCAAAAGCAGCTTCAAAAAATGCTAAAATCAAGGACTTAAAAGCAGCAGCAGATGCAAAAAACTGGACAAAAGTGATACGTACTGTACGTAGCCCTAAAACCGGTTCTTATACTTTTAAAGAGTCTATTGTTCACAAAGACAAGATTAAAGAACATATCGGTCAATAATTATTGGCCTTGTTTTAAATTTATATAAAAGCTGTTCAGATTATTCCGAACGGCTTTTTTAGTTTACATTGTCTTTTCAGATACAAATACAGTATGCAATTTAATTTTGAAAAATTACTTTTGCAAAAATTTTAAACATGGGTTTATTCGACAAATTATTCGGAAAAAAGCAACAGCAGGAGAGTCTTGATCAGGGTTTACAAAAAACTCGTGAGGGTTTCTTGGGTAAGATTACCAAAGCTATTGCCGGCAAAAGTACGGTGGATGAGGAAGTGTTGGATGATCTTGAAAATGCGCTTGTAAGTGCCGATGTCGGGGTAGAAACCACGGTAAAAATCATTGATCAGATAGAAAAAAGGGTAGCCAAAGATAAATACCTGAATGTATCAGAATTAAATAGAATATTAAAGGAAGAAATTACAACCCTGCTTGTTTCAGCACCAGAGGATACAAATTATATTAATTACGAATTGCCTCAGGGGTATAAACCTCATGTTATTTTAGTGGTAGGAGTAAATGGTGTTGGTAAAACCACCACTATTGGTAAACTGGCCCATAATTTTTCAATGGCAGGTAAATCAGTTTTGCTGGGTGCTGCAGACACTTTCCGAGCAGCAGCCGTGGATCAGCTTACGATCTGGAGTGAAAGAACCAATGTGCCCATTGTAAAGAAAGAAATGGGAAGTGACCCTGCTTCAGTTGCATATGATACAATTATTAGTGGGATAGCCCGTAATTCGGATGTAATTCTAATTGATACGGCCGGCAGGTTGCATAATAAATTACACTTGATGGATGAGCTTACCAAAATAAAAAGGGTTATTCAAAAAGTGATTCCTGATGCCCCACATGAAGTATTGCTTGTATTGGATGGTAGTACAGGCCAGAATGCGCTAGAGCAAGCCAGACATTTTACTGCAGCAACGGATGTTACTGCACTTGCCATTACCAAACTAGACGGCACAGCAAAAGGTGGGGTTGTATTAGCAATCGCTAACCAGTTTAGTATTCCTGTAAAATTTATTGGAGTGGGTGAAAAGGCTACTGATCTACTTGTATTTGACAAACATCAGTTTGTTGATGGATTGTTTGAGTTATAAGCAAAAAAGAGGGGCTTCCTAAGAATAGGAGCCCCGTTTACCAAAACTAACTGCTTATGAGAAATTTTAAAATTCTTTATTTGTTACACAAAGCTAAGTAGGTTCATTTGATTTGACTGTTAAGCTATTGCCAATAAATTATTAAAACTCCGTTAAAGAAAATTTCTAAAGCAAATATTTTACAAAAACGTTTTAATAGATAATACAATCAAACCATAAATCAAAGTAGTAACGAAAATACCCTTCGCTGTATTGTCTCTTCCAGAATTAATATATATTGTGAAGAGTAAAGCATTGAGCATCAATGATAGACTTAAGGCTACAGAAAGTATTCTAAACCCTGGTTCATTTAATAAATACTGAAAAGTTTCTTTTAAACTGAATATTGCAAACTTATTCATTTTAAAGATTAGTAAGCCGATAAGAGGGGCTAATGTGCCCATTACAAGGCCAAGAACGAAATTATCTTTTTTTAAAATCATTGAAATAATTTACTTTTTTCTAATAGTTTTTTAACTGAATAGTTTGTAAGATCAAACTGAACAGGTACTGCACTTACATATTTATGTTCCAAAGCCCATACATCTGTATCTTTTGCCTTGTCAAAATTTTTGAACTCACCGGTTAACCAATAATATTTTTTCCCATGAGGGTCCAGTCTTTCTGTGAAATCCTCTTCATACTTTGCATAAGCCTGTTTACAAATTTTAATCCCTCTAATTTTTTCCGGGGGTAAGGCTGGGATATTTACATTCAGTAAAAAGTGTTTATCTAAATTTTTTTGTTGCAACAATTCTGAAACCATTTTGTGCACAATTTGTTTGGATGCAGTAAAGTCTGCATCATAGCTATAATCGAGCAAAGAAAATCCAATGCTGGGAATGCCTTCTATAGCAGCTTCCATTGCTGCAGACATGGTGCCACTGTATATTACATTGATAGAATGATTGGCGCCATGATTGATTCCGCTCAGACAGATATCGGGTTTGCGGTGAAGTATTTTATCAACAGCGAGCTTTACACAGTCAACAGGCGTTCCGCTTGTTTGCCAGGCCTCCACCCCCATATCTGCAAAAATTTCCATTTTATTCATTCGTAATGGTGAGCCAATTGTAATAGCATGTCCCATGGCGCTCTGTGGAGTATTCGGAGCTACCACCACTACTTTCCCCAAGTCTTGTACAGCTTCAACCAAACTTCGTATACCCTTTGAGGTGATATCATCATCATTTGTTATTAAGATTACCGGACGTTCATTTTTTGCTTTAGCCATTGCTTTTTTTATTTATTCCAATTTACGGATTTGTTGGGTAATTTATTTTTGATGCGTCAAAGATACATTTGCCTTTAGTTATGTTGAAATATAAAATTAAAGAACAGGATTCTATTATTAGAGCGTTAGTAGAATCTAAAGTTAATTTCCGCATTCATTTATTTTGTAGAAAAATAGAATACTTTGTAAGTGTAAATCTAAAAAAAATAAATTTGGATTAACTAAAAATATTAGTATATTTGTGCTAATCAAATTAGTTTAATCATGTCTATTGCAGGTTTAAATTTGAAATACCTCCGCAAATTGCGGGGATGGACTCAGGAAGAATTTGCCGGTAAACTTACTATTAAGCGCTCACTTTTGGGTGCTTATGAAGAGGAACGTGCAGATCCCCGTTTGGAAGTTTTGGAAATTGTAGCGGATGTTTTTAAACTCAGTTTGGATGAACTTCTATTAAAAGATTTAAGTAACCAATCTGCGAGTTATCTTATGAAACGCCGTCAGCAAAAGATGATGACGGCAGATAGAAACATCATTCATTTTGTTCCGGTAAAAGCTGCTGCAGGTTATTTGGCTGGATACGCCGACAGTGAGTTTATTGACGAGCTCAATACTTTTACGCTTCCAATGCTCAGCGGAGGGAATTACCGTGCTTTTGAAATCATTGGGGATAGTATGTTACCAACACCAAGTGGAAGTATTATTGTGGGAGAGAAGGTGGAGGATATGGATGATGTTAAAAGTAATATGGCTTATATAGTTATTAGTCGTAATGAAGGAATTGTGTATAAGCGAATTGTTAAAAATAATAAGGTAAAAAATAAAGTATCGTTAGTAAGCGACAATCCTACTTATCAACCTTATCAGGTAAATACAGAAGATATCATCGAATTATGGCAGGCCCAGGTTGTAATTGGGAAAGTAACAACGCAGCAGCGTTGGGATGTTAACAGTCTTGCCAGCCTAGTAAATAATTTGCAGGATCAGGTAAGTACCCTAAAAAAGAAAATGAACTAGACTTTGTAAAATCTATAACTTTAGCAAAACCAGATACATCGATTAATAAACAACCTTCTTCCTTTTTACTAAAAAGAAGAGGGGCAAAACACACAGTTATGATTAAATTACAGGTGATTGGCAACCTCGGAGGAGATTGCATTCAAAAAGAAGTGAACGGTAAAACAGTTATTAATTTTAATGTTGCTCACAGCGAAAAATACAAAGACGCTCAAGGCAATTTAAAAGAAAGGACAACCTGGGTAAATTGTGCTTATTGGACAGACAGGACTGCAGTAGCTCAATACCTTACTAAAGGTAAAACGGTTTACGCAGAAGGAACTCCGGAAGCAGATGGATATACCAACAAAGATGGACAGGTATCTGCAACCTTGCGTATGAGGGTTCAGAATATTCAATTGCTTGGAGGTAATGGAGAAGTTCAAGGTTCTAATCAGGGTAATGTTACTAATGCAGGATCCAATTACAATACAGGAGCACCTACCAATCCTGTTGTAAGAACAGAGCCGGCTCCTCAGGTGACATCTTTGGATGATGATCTTCCATTTTGATATTTTAATAAATTTATTTTAGGGCTTTTCCTCAATAGGAGAAGCCCTTTTTTGTGCCTTTCAGTAAAATCAAAAAAGCCTTTCTATTAAAGAAAGGCTTTTTTTAATTTTATACGGTTACAATTTTATTTTCTCAGTTTACTATTTTTTCTGCTGTATCCAAAATAAACCAGCAAACCAATACCCATCCATCCAAATGCAACTTTTAGTGTTTGACCATCTAGGGCCAATATCATCATCAAACAGATAAGAGCACCTAAAACTGAAACAACTGGAGCTATAGGAGTTCTGAATGGTCTTTCTATTTCAGGAGACTTAACTCGTAATACCCAAACCCCAATGCTAACTAAAACGAATGCAAATAAAGTTCCAAATGAGGTTAAATCGCCTGCAACATGACCAGGAACAAATGCTGCAAATAATCCTACAAAAATAAAGAGGATCCAATTTGACTTGTAGGGTGTCTTAAATTTTGGATGAAGATCACCAAATGCTTTTGGTAATAAACCGTCATTGCTCATTGTGTAAAATATTCTACTCTGCCCCATTAACATAACTAAAATTACAGACGAAAAACCCGCAAGAATAGCAATAGTTACTGCTTTTGCCAACCAGCCGTAACCAGTCATATAGGTTGAAATAGCATAAGCAACGGAAGCTTCCCTGCCTTTTTCTGGATCTACAAAATCTTTCCAGTTTGCAACACCAGTAAGCACATGTCCGAATAAAATATATAAAATTGTACAAATTACCAAGGATCCAAGAATACCAATAGGCATATCTCTTTTTGGATTTTTAGCCTCTTGTGCAGCAGTACTTACCGCATCAAACCCAATAAATGCAAAAAATACGATTGCTGCTCCACCTAGCACACCACCCCAACCATGTTTAAAAACGCCTGAGTAATCGGCTATTACTTTACCTGCCTGATCAGTTACAGCAGGAGTATTTGCTGGAATCATATAGGGTGTATGGTTGGCGGGGTTAATAAACTGCCATCCTATTACAATAAATATTATTACAATAGCAACTTTAATAAAAACAATAACTGCATTTACCATTGCACTTTCTGATGAACCTTTAATAAGTAAAAGGGTGATTAAAAGCAAAATAATTAATGCTGGAGCATTCATAAAGCCTTGGTGTAATACGCCTGCAGAATCGGTAAACCCTTCAAAAGGGGAGTGGCACCATTCATAAGGTATGGCTCCTCCCAATAGTTTATTTAAATATTCGCTCCAAGCAATTGAAACGGTGGCTGCTCCTAGTGCATATTCCATTACAAGCGCCCACCCTATAATCCATGCTACTAATTCGCCCATTGTCACATAGCTATAAGTATATGCACTACCGGCAATTGGTATCATTGCTGCAAACTCAGCATAACAAAGTCCTGCAAATGCACAGCCTACTGCTGCAATGATAAATGAGATAGTAACAGCAGGTCCTGCTGCCTGTCCAGCAGCAGCAGCTGTTCTTACAAATAAACCGGCACCAATGATAGCACCAATGCCTAATGCGATTAGATTTCCGGCACCAAGGGTCCGTTTAAGCCCACTTTCTCCATTTGCTGCCTGGGAAAGCATTTCTGATAGTGATTTTTTAGCGAATAAACTCATACAGTTTTTTGGTTTTTATAAAAATAATATTCTGGAAAAATAAGCAATAAATTATTAAAATGAGTACCATTAATAAATTTTTCAGTTTAAAAATGCCATATCTGTTGCTGAAATACAATAATTGCTGAAATATAAAGTTTGATTATAATTTTCTGCCAATGATGATCTAATTGGTTTTGAATGAAAGATTAATTGTTTATTTGCACATGGAATTATTAGAAATAACTTTCAGAGATTTAATAAACCCCGAATTTTATATTGTTAACGGTGGGCTTTGGCTATTTCTTTTTATAGTATTTGCAGAAACGGGATTGTTTGCAGGGTTTTTTCTGCCGGGCGATTCATTGTTATTTGTAGCAGGTATTTACAGCAACGAATTAATTACTAAAGGTGTAGGGATTAATCTGAATAATGATTTTCTGCATCTCACAGTTTTGACAATACTTGTAATTATTGCAGGAATACTTGGGAATAGTGTTGGTTATTGGTTCGGTGAAAAAGGTGGCCCAGCCCTTTACAAAAGAAAAGATAGTTTTTTCTTTAAAAAGAGATATTTGGAGCAAGCACATGAATTTTATGAAAAAAATGGAGCAAGTACGATTGTTATAGCCAGATTCTTGCCTATTATTAGGACATTTGCTCCAATTGTGGCCGGTATAGTTAAAATGGATAAAAAGAAATTTGTTTACTATAATATTGCAGGCTGCGTTGCATGGGCAACAGCAATGCTTTTTGCAGGACATTACCTTTATACTATTATTCTTGAAAAGTTTAATTTTGATTTGAAGCAACATCTTGAGGTGATTGTACTTGGTATTGTATTTGTAACCACCGCTCCTGTGATTTATAAATTATTTATTTCTAAAAAAAAGGGGGCTTAAGATAATTCTCAACTAATAGGATAAATTACAAAACTGTTTCTATTTTAGAATAAATAAAGCAATGGAATTGTAGTTGTATTTTACAATATTCATAATCTTTCAATTATACAATATCCTAAATTTTCAAAATTGTGACAGTATTTGATTTCTATAAATCTGCTGTTAATTAATACATAATTGTTTCTCCCTTAATATTTTCTTTTAAAAAATATTGTTGCTTTGACTAATTAATTTTGGTTCATGAAGTACTTTATACTTATAGTTTCTTTTCTTTTTTGTGAATTTGCAAATGCTCAGTTTAATTCTAATGTATATTGGACCGAACAAACAGCAATGGCAGCGAATGATATTATTTATTTTAACCTCAAAAAATTACTTGCATGGAATGATTTTAAAGGCATTCCAGTCGAAAATTCAAAAGCGGTAGCCATTACATCCTCTGGTTTTGGTTACAAGGCAGATATTAAAAATATCGGTTCTGTAGGGCAGATAAATATAGGTGTGTATTGCTATTTTAATAAAAATACATCGTGGGTGAAATCCGGTAAAAACTCAGACTATATTTTAGAGCATGAACAAAATCATTTTAATATCAGTTTTGTTGCGGCTAAAAATTTTATAGAAAAATTAAAATTGGCTTCTTTTACTCGTTCAAATTATAATGAAATACTTTCAAGGATTTACAAAGAAAGTTTCAATATTATGAATACAATGCAGGATGATTACGACCATCAAACAAAAAACGGGCAGGATAGAAATTCCCAGAATTTGTGGAATGATTTTCTATCAAAAAAAATAAGTGGTTTTACAAATTAACAATCAGTACAGGGATTTTTAATTCATGTCTTACCGCATTTACGGTAGTGCCATAAATAAAGTCTTTTATGCCTGCGTGCCCGTGAGCACCTATTACCAATAGGTCTGCTTGATTGGTTTCAACAATCCTTACAATTTCTTTGATCCTGTTTCTAAATCCAATTTCTGCAGCAACCTTAAATCCTTTAGCATTAAGTTGTTCAACATAAATGTGAAGTCTCTCTAAATCTTTTCTTGTTTCGTAATCATCGGTTTGTGCTCCCAACAGTTTAGCTCCTGCACTTTCTACAATGTGTAATAAAAGATAGCTGCTGTTTTCATTTCCTTGTCCGATGGCGTAAGAAATTATTTTTGCATCGTTTGCACTAAAATCAAGCGCAATGGCAATTTTATTAAAGATTGGCTTTTGTATTTCAACAATATTGGCAATCTCCTGATGCATGAGTATAGATTTAGGGCTCGTCAATTTTCTAATAAAGGGATGTATAAGGATATACAATAAAATGCTACCAAAAAAAACTATACTGAAAAGGATGAATATTTTTGGCCAAAATGAATCTCCTTCAAATATTGGGATTACTTCATTAAACAACATTTTAATATTGAGAAAAATGAGTATCGTTGCGATAAGCCAAGCGGCTATTTTCGTTATAGTGTTTATGGCAAACTTTCCCATTGTTTTTTTATCACTTACAAACTGTATTAAAGGTATGACTGCATATCCTAATTGCAAACTCAATATTACCTGACTCATAATCAATAATGCATCTACCTTACTTTCGCCATAAAAACCAATAACAATTAAGGCTGGTATAATAGCTATTAGCCTCGTTATAAGTCTTCGCACAATAGGGTTGAGTCTTAGGCTTAAGTAACCTTCCATTATTATTTGGCCTGCTAAAGTGCCAGTTACAGTACTGCTTTGTCCTGCTGCAATTAATGCAAGTGCAAAAAGTATCGGAGCTGCATTACCAAGAAATCCAGGTAGTAATCTATGTGCTTCTTTAATCTCTGCAACATGCGTATTGCCAGTTTTAAAAAAAACCGAAGCTGCTAAAATAAGGATTGCAGCATTTACCAAAAAAGCCACGTTTAAGGCAATAGTTGTATCAATGCGGTTAAACTTAAGTGCTTGTTTAATACCGGTGTCAGATCTGTCTATTTTTCTTGTTTGAACTAGGGCTGAGTGCAGGTACAAATTATGCGGCATTACCGTAGCCCCAATAATGCCTATAGCAATAAATAAGGCTTCATTATTTAAAAAGGTAGGTATGAAACCACTTGCAACTTCTGATACTATTGGTTTGGCCCAAATAATCTCAACTAGAAATGATAGCGCAATAACTGCAACAAGAGAAATTATAAAAGCTTCCATTTTTCTAATTCCTAGTCTTTGCAGATAAAGCAGGAGAAAGGTATCCAGTACAGTAATACTCACACCCCAAATAAGCGGTAATCCTGTGAGTAGTTGAATACCGATAGCCATTCCTAATACTTCTGCAAGATCTGTTGCTGCAATAGCAACTTCTGCAAGCATGTATAAAATAAAATTAATTGCACGTGGATAGGTTTCCCGGTTCGCCTGTGCCAAATCCCTTCCTCTTACGATTCCTAATCTTGCAGATAGTCCTTGCAATAAAAGCGCCATAAGATTACTCATTAAAAGAACCCAGATAAGTGTATAACCAAATTTACTTCCGCCAGCAAGGTCTGTAGCCCAGTTGCCTGGATCCATATATCCAACACTTACAAGGTAAGCAGGGCCGAGGAAAGAAAATAAGCGGCGCCAACCTTTTGGTTTCAATGAAGTGTCAACTGATCCGTGTACTTCGCTGAGAGAAGAATGTGGGTGTTTGGATTGTTCATTCATATTACACAATAAATATTTTTAGCTACCTGATTGCTTAATACAGCATTGGGCATTTGATCAATTTTAATTTCTACGCTTCCATCAAATTCAAATCGTTTGTTTACTTTTATTTTAGTTCCAATTCCTATTTTAAAATGTTTTAGAAGATCCAACATGGTTATACTTTGGTCTTTTATTTGACTAACTACAACAGTTTTCTTTAGAGGGATATCTATAAGGTTACTTCTCTTTAAGTCTGTTATTTTTCCTTTACTGTTGGGAATAGGATCTCCATGAGGATCAAAAGAAGGGAATTGAAGATATTCATCAAGCCTGCTAATTAATTCCGAACTATTGATATGTTCTAGTTCCTCCGCAATATCATGTACTTGGTCCCAGTTAAATCCAAGTTTGTTAACTAAAAAAAATTCCCATAACCTGTGCTTACGTATAATGTTTAATGCTATTTTATTACCTGTATCAGTAAGAATGAAACTCTTGTAAGGTTCGTAATCAATCAATTTTTTTTTATGTAGTTTTTTGAGCATTTCCGTTACTGAAGCTGCTTTTGTCTTAACCATTTCGGCCAACATCATCGTATTTACTCTTTGATGTAAAACCTGTAAATGATAAATACTTTTTATATAGTTTTCTTCGCTGATGGAAAATTTCATAATGTCAAAAAATAAAGTTAGGCAAACCTAAAAATAATTTTTTATAATTTCGTAATAAATTTCCAAGAGTTTATATAAAAAGACTTGTTTTAATGTGTAAAAATTACACAAAAGCAATTTTTTAATTTATATTGCAGCATTAATCAAAAATTAACTAATGAATTTTAAACAGTTTCAGGTTCCTTATGATGTAGATCCTGTGTACAGCAAGAAAGTATCTTATTTTTCAATGGAGTTCGCGGTTCACCAGCCGTTAAAAATATATAGTGGAGGCTTAGGTTACCTAAGTGGATCTCATTTACGCAGTGCTTATGAATTACGTCAAAACCTTGTAGGGGTAGGTATTTTGTGGAAGTATGGTTATTATGACCAGGCCCGCAACCAAGATCAAACGCTTCAAGTGCAATGGAATGAAAAAATTTATAATTTTCTGGAAGATACCGGTATTAAGTTTCAAATAGAAATTCATGAACATCCGGTATGGGTTAAAGCATGGTATCTCAATCCGGAGACTTTTAAAACGGCACCACTGTTTCTTCTAAGTACTGATTTGCCAGAGAATGATTATGTTTCTCAAACTATTAGTCATAAATTATATGATGCTAATGTGGCAACCAAAGTTGCACAGTTCATTTTGTTGGGTGTTGGTGGAGCAAAACTGATGGATGAATTAAATTTCAATCCAGACAGATATCATTTAAATGAAGCACATGGTATTAGTTCTGCATTTTATTTGTACAAAAAATTAGGAAGTAAAGAAGCGGTAAGAGAGAAATTAGTTTTTACCACTCATACACCCGAGGAGGCAGGTAATGAAAAACATGATATTTCACTTTGTGAAAAGATGAGTTATTTCTGTGGTGTTCCGCTGGATGAAGTTAGAAGACTAACAGGTATAACCGGCGATCAGTTTGATCACTCTTTAACTGCATTGCGCTTTGCCAGATTGGCAAATGGAGTTAGCCAGTTGCATGGAGAAGTGAGCCGAAAAATGTGGGAAAAGTATGAAGGTATTTGTCCTATTACAGCCATTACAAATGCACAAAATTGGCATTATTGGGCCGATAAGCAATTGTATAATTTTATGGATGAGGATAAAACAGATGCTTTTATTGATCGCAAACGTTATTTAAAAAAACGTGCTTTTGATTTGGTGGCAGATCAAACAGGGAAACTTTTAAACCCCGATGTCTTTACTATTGTATGGGCAAGAAGATTTGCAGGTTACAAAAGAGCTGATTTACTTACAAGGGATTTTGACAGATTCAAAGCTTTAATGAGTAATACTAAATATCCTGTTCAAATTATTTGGGCAGGTAAACCTTACCCGGTAGATTATCCTGCTATCAGTGATTTTAATATGTTGGTAAACCTGAGTAAGCATTTTAGTAATATTGCTGTTTGTACAGGTTATGAATTAACGCTGAGTAAACGTCTTAAACAATCATCGGATGTATGGTTAAATACTCCACGTGTGCCAAGAGAAGCAAGTGGAACAAGCGGCATGACCGCTGCAATGAATGGTTCTGTAAATTTTAGTACAAATGATGGATGGATATGTGAGTTTATAAATCACGGAAATAACGGATTTGTCGTTCCTCCAATTGATTATACAAGCATTTCTGTTCACGAACAGGATGAATATGATTTAAACAAGTTTTATGAAATTTTGGAAAATCAAATTCTTCCCATGTATTATGATAATCCTTCTGTTTGGAGACAAATTGTAAAAAATGGTATGATGGATGTTCGCTGGCAGTTTGACAGCAATAGGATGGCAAAAGAATATTATGAAATATTATACGTTTAATCTCAATCATTAACTTTGTAAAATCCTTTTCGCATCAAAAACGGGAAGGATTTTTTTTGCTTTTAAAGAAATGATAAACGCTACAATAAATTTATATAAACAAGCTTACAGCGGCTTAACCAGAAATATCTGGTTACTAAGCATCGTTATGCTCATTAACAGGAGTGGGACTATGGTATTAGCCTTCCTTACTTTATATAACAAAGAACTGGGGTTTACAATTGAGCAGGGTGGATGGGTGGTTGCTATCTATGGTATAGGCTCTTTTATAGGGGCATATATTGGAGGCAAGTTGAGTGATAGTTTTGGATTTTATAATACACAATTTGGCGCATTGTTTTTTGGAGGAATAATGTTTATTGTATTAGGGCAGATGAATAGCTATTTGTCTATTTGTGTCTGTACATTTATTTTGAGTTTAATCAATGAATCTTTCAGGCCGGCCAATGCTACTGCAATAGCTCATTATAGCAATCCTAAAAATAGGACCCAGTCCTTTTCATTGGTAAGATTGGCGATTAATCTGGGTTGGGGAATTGGTATTGCATTAGGAGGTTTTTTAGCTTCAATAAATTATCATCTGTTATTTTGGGTAGATGGGTTTACCAATACTACAGCAGCCATTATTTTATTACTAATACTTCCGCGGATTTCATTGGAACAACAAAAAGATCCTTCGAAAAATTCATCTATTGTGGAAGAGGTTCGAACTAAGGATTCTCCATTTAAAGACCATTCTTTTTTATTTTTTCTTGGTTTTGTTATTTTATTTGCATCCTGCTTTTTTCAGCTATTTACAACTGTTCCTATTTTCTTTAAAGAAAATCTACATCTGAATGAATTTTGGATTGGTATAATAATGGCCATCAACGGAATTTTGATTGCAATGTTTGAAATGCTGATTGTATTTAAACTGGAAGGCAGAAGACCTTATCTGTTATTTATTGCTTTAGGCACAGGTTTTATGGGATTTGCTTTTTTGATATTGAATATTCCATTAGCTAATGGCTTTCTCATAGCAATTTTTGCAGTTTTAATGCTCACAGTTGCGGAAATGGTCTCAATGCCTTTTATGAATAGTTATTATATCAGTAAAACGAATGAACAAACCAGAGGGCGCTTTGCAGGAATGTATACAATGGCATGGAGTGCAGCACAGGTCATAGGAAGCAGCACAGGTTCCTTAATTGCCGATAAACTTGGATTTAATAATTTATGGTTGATTGTAGCAGTAGTTTGTATAATATCCGCAGCAGGGTTTTACTGGCTTCTGCAAAAAAAAATAAAAGGGTTAATTAAAAATGCCCCATTGATAGGGGCATTTTTAATGGATTAAACTAATAATTATTTATAGTCAATATTCACAATTGCTTTTGAAGTAATAGGAACAGATTGTCCCATTACATCAATTGATCCTGTCATATCCATTACACTGCTACGTTTTTTTACAAGAGATGATTTGGTATCAACTATAATTTCACCTTCTGTTTTGGCAGAAAGGTTAATGTCCATTTGCATGCCTTGTGTTTCCATACTATTGCTACCATCCATTGTTGAAAAGAATCCAACATTGGCAATGCCAGCAACAATAGATTTTAAAGTATAGGTCTTTATTTCCTTCATTTTATTGTTGCTACTAGAGTCAATCCATGATTCACCTGCTTTTTTTTCATTGGGAATATTAAAAAAAACTGTTTCGACTGTGGCTTCCTCTGTAACAGAACCAAAGGAATCCATTAATCCTTCTAAAGAATTAGTAGCTTCTTTTTTTTCTGTTGAATCTTTTTCTGTTTTCTCTATGATTGCTTTTCCAGTATTTTTATTAATGATTACTATAAAAGCTTTGTCAATTTTTTCTGAAATAGCTTTCCCCATTTCAGAATCTTTGTCTTCCGATTTTTCTGAATTATAACTGGCTTGTTGCCCCATCATATCCATAGATAAATTGACCTTGGTTAATGTATAAGATGTTGTGATATTTTCCTTATTGCTTTCCATAACCTTCAACAAACTTATACTCGATGTAGTATTTTTCATTTGCATACCCATTCCAGACATATCTATATCCTG
>CANNJE010000023.1 GCA_947504605.1 Chitinophagaceae bacterium | reverse complement strand
TGCCGCAGCAACCGGAGGTAATACCTCACAAACGAAAAATGACGAAACAGTATCTTATCATGGAGTGAGTATTGTGGGTAATAGCCGTTTGCCGGGTGCAATGCCAAGTGACGCCAGTAAATTATACGGGAAAAACATGTTGAATTTTTTACAACTCATTATCAATAAAGAAGGAAACCTGCATTTGAATTTTGAAGATGATCTGGTAAAAGGAACCTGTATTGCCCACGAAGGTTTTATCACAAATGAAAGGGTTTTAGCATTGGTTTGATCGTTAACAAACGGTTTGTTTGTTAACATTAATGCTATTTGAAATTTATAAATAAATAGGATGGTCATTGATCATCAAAAAACAGATTTTATGGAAAGTGTTTTAACATGGATATCGGAAAATCAGCAGATTATTTATATCGTGATACTGATGATTTTTGTGGGTATTGAAGTGATAGGCCGTGTTCCAAGTGTGTTGCATACGCCGCTTATGAGTGGCGCCAATGCCATTCATGGAGTGGTAATAATTGGGGCAATCATTGTGATGGGCAAAGCCGAAACACATAATTATTTAGCATTGATTTTGGGGTTTTTTGCAGTGATTTTGGGCACCTTAAATGTGGTAGGAGGGTTTGTGGTTACAGATAGGATGCTTGAAATGTTTAAGAAGAAAAAATAAATTGAGTCACAAGAATTATTTTTAGCACGAATTATTTAGATACGCATTACACGAATTTTATGAGCGAATATATACTCACACTTTGTTACCTGATAGCTTCCGTTACATTTATATTGGGGCTAAAAATGTTGTCTAATCCTCTAGCTGCACGTAGGGGAAATCTTGTTGCAGCATTTGGTATGACGATAGCTATTTTCGGAACCATTTTTTTGTATGAAGAAAATGGGGTTAAACTAGGGAATTATGCATGGATCTTTGGCGGCCTATTAGTTGGTACGGTTGCAGGTGCTTTGTCTGCAAAAAAAGTTAAGATGACAGCTATGCCAGAAATGGTGAGTTTGTTTAATGGGATGGGTGGAGCCTGTGCCGCATTGATTTCTGCGGCAGAATTTTATCATATTTACGAAGCTCATAAAGCAACGCCTGAAATGGCTTTTGCGGATATTATTTCTGTAGGTACTTATATAACAATAGCAGCGGGTGCCATCATTGGTACTATATCTTATACAGGTAGTATTATTGCATGGGGTAAATTAAATGGAAGGGTAAAAGATTATTCATTCAAAGGACAACATATCGTAAATATGATTGTGCTGGTATTGGTAATTCTTTGTGCTGTTTGGGCTTATCAATCAACGATTGCAACAATTTATCTTCCCTTTTTACTAATTGGGTTTTTTGCATTTGTCTATGGTGCTTTATTTGTAATGCCAATTGGGGGTGCAGATATGCCGGTGGTAATTTCTTTGCTTAACTCTTTTACAGGGGTGGCTGCAGCATGTGGCGGCTTTTTGTATAATAATAAAGCAATGCTTACTGGTGGTATCCTTGTAGGTGCGGCTGGAACCTTACTCACTATTTTGATGTGTAAAGCTATGAACCGTTCTTTAACCAATGTTTTAATTGGTTCATTTGGTGGTGGGAATAAAAACAAAGCGGCTTCGGGTGAAACAAAGGCACAGGGAAATTTTAAAGAGATAAGTTTAGCCGATGCTGCGATGGTAATGGCTTATGCAAATAAAGTAATCATTGTTCCGGGCTATGGTTTAGCGGTAGCACAGGCACAGCATATTTGTCATGAACTTGAAAAAATATTAAATGATAAAGGCGTGGAAGTTATTTATGCCATCCATCCTGTTGCAGGCCGAATGCCAGGTCATATGAACGTTTTATTGGCAGAAGCAGATGTGAGTTATGAAAAACTTATGGAGATGGAACATGCCAATGATGAATTTAAAACTACGGATGTTGTATTGATTCTTGGCGCAAATGATGTGGTAAATCCTGCAGCTAAAAACGATCCTTCTTCTCCCATATACGGTATGCCTATTTTGGAAGTAGAACAGGCTAAAACGGTGATTGTAAATAAGCGTAGTATGAAGCCTGGTTATGCAGGTATTGAAAATGATCTTTTCTTTCAGCCTAAAACATCTATGCTTTTTGGCGATGCTAAAAAGGTATTACAGGACTTGTGTGCAGAAGTTAAGAATGTATAATTATTATTGCAGCATCTATAAGTTCTTTTCGTTGAAGGGGTTTCCTTATAAAATAGATGTAACATTTTTATAGCGCTTCTATGGCATACTATTTTTCATTTGGTTTTAAGAAACAGGTTATACTCTTTGTATTAATGGGTTTTTGTTTTTTTGAAACTCAATCTCAAAATCTTTTTGCCAATGCTGGTTTTGAAGATATTAATGTATGTACAGAATATCATGCAGCCTGTGCGCCAGAAGCCTGGTATTATATAAAGCCTACGACCAATCCTTTGGTATCTGCTCGGGTAGCACCTAAGCCTTTACTGGGTTCCAATGTTTTACTGGTTCCTGTTGCAAATGTATATATACCCAATGATCAGCGGTCATTTGTTTACACAAAACTAACCTGTCCATTAGAAAAAGGAAAACAATACAAGCTTAGCTTTTATCTGAACAGCAGCAAACGTATTTTTTATAATATTGATTTTTATTTTTCAGAAAAGGAACCTGCCACCTATGGTTTTAATACCAGCGGACTAAAGCCTTCCTTAAATATTACAGCTTCTTTTATAGAAGCAGAAATTAAGCAGGCATGGCAGGCGGTAGAATATATTTTTACAGCCACTGATAACGCCAGTTTTTGTTTGATAGGTAATATGAGCAAAGAAATCTTGCCATATAAAGAAGTCGATAAAATGAGTTCGTCGGGTAATATTTATTATTTTTTAGACGAAATTAAATTAACCCCAGTTTTGGCTCAACTCCCCTGTGAATCTTACCAAGAAAACATTGATAAAATGTATGCACAAAATTACAGGCATACTGATTTTACTGTTGTAGATAAAGAGAAAAAAAAGCCTGTTAAACCTGTTTTCGTAATTGATACAATAACCGTACCCGCCGCTTTTTTTGAAACAGGCAAAGCATTTCTTAAGCCTGCTTTTCAAAAAATGATGGATAGTTTAACATTGGTATTTCCGTTAAAAAAAATAGCAAAAATGGAGATAACCGGATATACAGATAATAAAGGATTACCGGAAAATAATTTATCCCTTTCTATTGCAAGGGCAGATGCAGTTAAGAATTATATTCTGCAAAAAATGCCACAGTACAATGATATTATTTTCATTTCTGGTAAAGGACAGGAGAATCCTGTTGCAGAAAATAATACAGAAGCCGGCCGCAGTAAAAACCGAAGAGTAGAAATTATTTTAACTTGCAGCAAAATCATTCAATAAAATTTGGCAAAAGAGATACCTGTAGCACTGTTGGCTTCTTTAAAGGATGTAGAAGGATTTGATGAAATTCCTTTTGTACAAACCCATCAATCGGGACAGCAAGTCGTTTCCATCAGAATCAATCCTGCAAAATTCGATATCGGCCAAGTTTCATTTAATGTAGAAGCAAAAGTTCCATGGAGCAGCAATGGCTATTATTTAACAGAACGACCATCTTTTACTACTGATCCACTTTTTCATGCAGGTGCATATTATGTACAAGAAGCAAGTAGTATGTTTTTGGAAGAAGCGATTCGGCAAAGTTGTGATCTTAAGCAAACATTGCGGGTTCTTGATCTTTGTGCTGCCCCTGGTGGTAAATCGACTTTGGTACAATCTCTTATTTCTGACGAAAGTTTGCTGGTAAGTAATGAGGTGATCAAGCCTAGGGCAAATATACTGTCAGAAAATATGACCAAATGGGGGGCTGCAAATGTAGTAGTCACCAATAATGATCCCATTCATTTTCAACGGCTGCCCGATTTTTTTGATTTGATTGTAGTAGATGCTCCCTGTAGTGGGAGCGGATTATTTCGGAAAGATCCTGATGCCATAGATGAATGGAGCACCAGCAATGTGGAACTTTGTAGCCAACGCCAACAGAGGATTCTGGCCGATATTATGGTTAGTCTGAAACCAGGAGGGGTACTTATTTATTCTACCTGTTCCTATTCAAAGGCTGAGGATGAAGAAATCGAGGATTGGCTAATTGAGCATCAATCAGTATCAAATATCCGGTTATTATTTAATCAGGAATGGGGTATTGTAGAAACAATTTCCAGCAAGTATAAAAGTTACGGATATCGTTTTTATCCTGATAAAGTAAAAGGGGAAGGATTTTTTATTGCAGTATTTAAAAAGCAGGAAGGTTTTACGGTTTCGAAAGAAATAAAAGCAAAGACTAAACCAACATTGCTAGGTAAAGCACAGCAAGAACTAATTTATACATACATACAACAGCCGGATAAATATCGATTTGTATTTTGGCAGGACGAAGTGTTGGCATTTCCTGCTTCAATGTACGAGGCCATTTTATTATTACAATCAGTTCTTTATCTAAAGAAAGCAGGAGTAAAAATTGGTAGTATCATTAGAAATGAATTGATCCCAGATCATGAGTGGGCAATTAGTTCTATAGCTGCAACTCTTTTGCAAAAGGTAGAAGTAGAAAAAGAGACTGCACTACAATATTTACGAAGAAAAGACATTGAGATTAACAGTGATATGAAAGGTTGGGCAATTATTACTTATTTGGGTATTTCACTTGGATTGGTGAAGATTTTGCCTGGCAGAATTAACAATTATTATCCAAAAGAGTGGCGTATTCTTAACAAGTGAGCCTGAATTTGTACCAACTAAATTCTGCATCTTTGTAAACAATAAATTTTTTTCATGAAAAATTTAATTACAGTACTTATTTTTCTGCTACCACTGTTTACTGTGGCGCAAAAAACACATACGGTAGGAGCCAAAGAAAGTTTATTTTCTATAGGGCGTTTATACAATGTTCATCCAAGAGAGTTGGCATCGTATAATAATATCCCATTTGAAACCGGGCTGACCATTGGACAGGTATTAAAAATACCATCTAAAAAAACCATGGTGCCTGTGGCTGAAACAGCTTCCCTTGCACCTATTGTAGCCAAACCAGAAGTGACTAAGTCGGCGCCTACACCTGTAAAAAGTGCTATCACAAAAGGTTCTTCAGCAGTTTACCATACAGTTGCTAAAAAGGAAGGGTTATACGGCATTAGTAAAAAATATAATGTTACCATCGAGGAAATAAAAAAATGGAATAAACTTACAAGTGATGGTTTGAGTGAAGGGATGAATCTGATTGTTGGATACACAGGAGCTGTTCCTGAAGTTGCCCCAAGTGTGACCAATACTTCTGCAAAAAAAGAGCCTCCTGTTGTAAAAGCTACAGAACCTAAACCTGTTATAACAGAGACTGTTCAGCCAGTTGTAGCAACTGCAGTTATTAAAACGGAAGAAGTTAGTAAAAGTGCTGGCAATTTTTCTGGGGGTACTTTTAAATCACTTTACAACGCACAGATAAACAATAAAACAGTTTCTGAAGAAAAGGGTATGGCGGGTATATTTAAAAGTACCAGTGGCTGGGATGATGGCAAGTATTATTGCCTGCATAATTCTGCACCGGCAGGAACCTTTATTAAGATTACGAATAACCTTACTAAAAAATCGATATATGCCAAAGTGCTGGATCTTATACCTGATTTAAAACAGAATAGCGGAGTGGTTATCCGAGTAAGTAATGCTGCTGCTGCAGAACTTGGCGCAGGGGCTACGAATTTTGAATGTACATTAAACTTTTAAATTTATATATAATTATGAAGCGGATTTTATTGTTTTCAGTATTGTCAATATTATTTTTAGATTCAATTGCTCAGGCATCGGAAGATAAAAATTTGGATAGAGTTCAATCCATGAAAGCTGGTAAGGGTTTGTCTATTGGAACAGGGGCAGGTTTAATAAACAAAGAATTTGTTGTTGAAAAGAACAATGCTGCTACCCAGGTAAAAAATCAGCAAAGCACAGGAACCTGTTGGTCATTTTCTACCACAGCATTACTGGAAAGTCAATTGCTAAAAAACAATGCAGGTAATTTTGATTTAAGTGAAATGTTCACTGTTAGAAATATTTATATAGAAAAAGCAAAAAATTATATCCTTCGTCAGGGAGCTGCACAATTTGGTGAAGGAGGTTTGGGACATGATGTAATAAGAACTGTTTCTAAATACGGAGCTATTCCCGAATCGGTTTATTCTGGTCACCAACCCGGTGAATATATCTTTAACCATGTAAAAATGGCCAATGATCTAAAGAGTTACCTCGATAGTATATTAAGAGGAAGAATTAAATTACGTAGGCAAACAAACCTTTCTGATAATTGGATGGAAGGTTTTGTAAAAATTCTAGATGAAAATATGGGGGTGCCTCCAACAGAATTTGTTTACAATAATAAAAGATATACACCCCAAACTTTTGCTAAAGAAGTAATGAAGTTTGATGCGGGAGACTATGTAAATATTACCTCCTTCACTCATCAGCCATTTTATGCTCCGTATATTCTAGAAGTTCCAGATAATTTTAGCAATGGCATGTACTATAATATTCCATTAAAAGAAATGTTGGAGCTTACTAAATCTACTATTAGAAATGGTTATACGCTAATGTGGGATGCTGATGTAAGTAATTCCGGTTTTCAGCCAAAAGTGGGTGTGGCATTGAGTTTGGATTCAAATAGAAATGTTACCGAAGAACTTTCTGCAGATGCAAGCGAAACTCGCTGGGATGAAAAAATTCGTCAGCGTCTTTACGAGAACCTTACTACACAGGATGATCATCTTATGCAAATTACTGGTCTTGCAAAATCAAAAGCAGGAAAACAGTTTTTTATTGTAAAAAATTCTTACGGTGTTGTTGGACCATTTAATGGTTATGTAGAAGTGTCTGAATCATATTTCGCAATTAATACCATCAGTCTTTTAGTGCCTAAAGCAGCACTTAGTAAATCATTGTTGGATAAGCTAAAATTGAATTAAAAAAAATATAAGTAAAAAAAGCCCCAAAAATATTTTGGGGCTTTTTTATGCATTTATTCAAATCGATATCCTCTTAAAAAACTTTGGATATCCATTCTTTTTTTTCCTTCAAGTTGTAAATCCAGAACACTTATATAGCCATCCGAGCACGCAAACTGTAAAAATAATTTACCATCTGTTTCAAATTTTTCAGGAGAGATAGAGGGTTGTTTATCAACTTTGCTTGCTTTGTAGATTTTTAATTTTTTGTCATTTAAAAAAGTGAAGGCAGCAGGGTAGGGAGATAAGCCACGTATAAGGTTATAAACTTCCTCTGTTGTTTTGGTGAAATCTATTTTACATGTTTCGGTAAAAATTTTGGGTGCATGAAAAAGGGTTTTTTCAGCATATTGTAAGGCATTAGATTGTGGCAGTTCTTTCAAACTTCCATCTGATAACCCCTTTATTGTTTTTAATAAAAGTTGTGCGCCAATAATTTTCATCCTGTCATGTACTTCTCCGGTAGATTCGTCTTTGTCAATAGGAAAGCTTTCCTGCATTAAGATATCACCAGTATCAATTTCATGTTTTAATTTAAAAGTAGTTACTCCTGTTTCTTTCTCTCCATTTATTACAGCCCAATTTATTGGGGCAGCACCACGGTATTGTGGTAATAATGAGCCATGTAGATTGACTGTGCCCATAGGGGGCATATTCCATACAACTTCGGGCAACATTCTAAAAGCTACTACAATTTGAAGATCTGCGTTTAATGATTTTAGTGTTTCCAGAAATGCTGGGTCTTTTAATTTTTCCGGCTGAAGAATGTTGAGTTTGTTTTCAACAGCATATTTTTTCACATCACTTTGTTGTAAAAGCATCCCACGACCTCCGGGTTTGTCAGGAGCGGTTATTACACCTACAATATTACAACCTCCTTTTACGAGAGCGTCCAGGCTTGCAACTGCAAACTCAGGGGTACCCATAAAAATAATTCGAAGTGATTTGAAATCTTTCATTGCTGCGAAGATAAATAATCAACGTAATAGTATGGAGTTCTTCTTTTTAGTGTTATTTCATGAACGCTCATATCAAGCCCAATAGTTTCTTATAGTTGAACTTGTGATTATTTTCCTTTTTTAAAATGATTTAGATATTCTTAAAAAACTTGCTATTTCAAAATAAAAAAATCATGGAAAAAGGGGAGAGGAAAATAGGGGAAACCTATTTAATTTGTAATATGGGAGAGCATTTTGTTTTTACCATGACAAGCTAATCAGTAGTTCTAATTTATTTTATACTATGCTCCGAATTTATATTTTTATAGCATTTATTTTGGTTGTTTCATCAGAAGGCTTTGCCCAAAATGAAAATATAAATAATTTGCTGACGACTCTTAAAACTAGTAAAGAAGATACTTTTCGTATTAATATCCTTAATGAAATACAGGCTGCTTACTTAGATGCAGATAATGATTCTGCTTTGTTTTATAATAAGCAGGCAGAAGCGCTCATAAGTAAATTGCATGCTGAGTCGATGCGCTATCGCTGTTACCATGCTTTTGTAAAAATATACCATGCGAAGTTTGATAATGTAAGGGCGGTTGATTATTGCCTTAAAGCCATTGCTGTGGCAACAGAGTCTAAAGATGATTTTCAAAAAGCAAATTCCTACCGTGCTTTATTCAGCCTTTATTGGAACCTCCGAAAAAAGGATTCTGCAATTAAGTATAGTGCTTATGCTATGGATCTTACCGAAAAGATAAAAGATACCAATAATGTTGCTACCATGTATGGCAACCTTAGCCGTATGTACAATGAAATGGAATTATACGACAAAGCTATTGCTTTTGGGAAAATGGGGATTGCGCTGGGTGAACAATACAAGGATTTTAAAGGCATGCTTATTTCGCTGAATAACTTGGGGAATTGTTACCTGTCTTCCGATAGAAATGCTGAAGCAATAACGATTTTTGAAAGACTTCTTTCTGAAGGCCAGAAGTATGGAAGATCAAGGTCGGTATTAAATGCACTCATTAACTTAGGTGCTATTTATTTTGACCTCGCAGATGAGAAAAATTTGACTAGGATCGCTAAAAAAATGAAGGATATGGAATCCACTTTTGATGGTGCCGATCATAATGGCGCCAGCTACAGGCATTTGGTATATGGCTATGACTATACTTTACAAAAGCGATTTGATATTGCGGAAAAAGAATTTATGGACGGATTAAAAATTGCTGAAACTGATAGTATATTGGTTCCTATGCAAAGCCTTTATCTGGCCATGTCAATAATAAAATATGCAAAACAGGATTTTGCAGGTGCAGCAGTGTGGGATGATAAATGGGGTGCGGTGGAGCAAAGCATGAACAAACAGGAGATGGCTGAATATGCAGTTGATATTGAAGCCAGATATGCCACAGAAAGTAAGGAAGCCAAAATTAAATTGCAGGCTTCTCAATTGAAACAAAAAAGTATTGTCAATTACATTTTGATAGGGAGTGGGGCAGCCCTGCTAATTATTTTCGGACTGCTTTTTATCAACTATCGGCACAATCAAAAAATTCAGTTGCAACGCATTAATGAGCTTGAAACGCAACAACAATTAACCGCAACGGAAGCTGTATTGAAAGGAGAAGAGCAGGAGCGAACAAGATTAGCCAAAGATCTGCATGATGGGCTTGGAGGTATGTTGTCTGGAATAAAATATTCATTTAGTACCATGAAAGGGAATTTAATTATGACGCCTGAAAATAACCAGGCATTTGAACGAAGTATGGATATGCTAGACAGTTCTATTAAGGAAATGCGACGTGTGGCCCATAATATGATGCCCGAAGCGTTGGTAAAGTTTGGATTGGATACAGCGTTAAAAGATTTTTGTAACGATATCAATAATTCAGGTGCTTTAAAGTTATCATATCAGTCATTCGGGCTTGCAGATTCAATTATTGACCAGACAATTGCTATTACTGTTTACCGTATAGTACAGGAGTTGATCAATAATACGATGAAACACGCAGCAGCAAAAACAGCTTTGGTTCAAGTTTCAAAATCAAACAATCAATTAACAATAGCGGTTGAAGATGATGGCAGAGGGTTTGATATCAATTTACTTAACCAGTCTAAAGGTATTGGCTGGAGCAATATCCAAAATCGGGTTGATTTTTTAAAGGGTAAACTAGATGTACGTTCTGACTCAGGAAAAGGTACGTCGGTGCAAATAGATCTGGAGATCTAAAGAATGATTTTGCCAAAATCAAAAGAGATTTCATTCAATGTTAAAATATTAAATGGTAAGCCTCTGTACCTTCTTTAATTGTATGTATCTATTTCTGTTTAAGTACAATAATCTCTTGCATCAATAACTATTTATAGACAATATGATTTTTATCTAACTTTTATTCTCCGCAATGTTTTGCAAGTGATTAATTAAAATAATGAGCCCCATTTGTGTCAAACAAATGGGGCTCATTATTTTAATCTTCTGTTTATATTTTATTCCTTTAAAAACCTTAACGATTTAGAATCATTTTTGTAATTTATTTTCAACATATAATTACCACTTCTTAAAATCGATACGGGTAAACTAAAAACCTGCGCTTCTGTATTAATATTTTTACGAAATATAAGTGCACCTTTAGTATCATATACTTCAGCAGAAGTTATAAAGTTTAAACGTGGCTCAATTACATTTAACAAATCAGCTACAGGATTGGGTACAATAAGAGTTTGCGAAATATTATTGCTGTTTAAAACTTTTACAATTACGGAATATTTAATACTACCATCCAAGTCTTTTTGTTTTATTCTGTAATAATTAAAACCACTCAAAGGGTTGAGGTGTGTAAAATTGTATTTTGAGATAGTGCTGCTGTTGCCTGCTGCATTTACTTCTCCTATATACATAAAATTCTTTCCATCAATGCTATGTTCAATCTCAAATTTCTGTGTATTTACTTCCTGATCCGTACCCCAACTTACCAGTGTTTGATTATTGATAATCTGTGCTTTTATAAAGGACCAAAAAACCGGTACAGTTCCTGTTGCGTTAAATGGAACTGCATTGGTAAGGCTCCATGGATTTTGTTTGCTACGAATAAACAAATAATGAGTGCCTGCTGAAAGGCTGCCCGATAAATTTAAATTGATGGCATAACCATTTATATCGCCTGTATTGCCAGGGACCGTAATCGGGATAGCATTTCCAAAACCAGGGTCTGTGTCAATAAAATATTCCATAGTGCTTACAGCCGGAGCTGCACCAGGATCAACAGGATAGGGCATTATTGCCGAATTGTCAAATACACTGAAGTTGGTAAGACTCCATTTGCTGTTGGCATCTTTGCTGCGTATGTACAAACGGTGTACACCCGATGGCAAACCACTTATATTAATATTGGCATTGAGGTTGGCAATATTTAAACCTGCTGCAAAAGGTATTTGTGTACAGTTGCCGAAGCCAGCATCGTTGTTATCAATAAAATATTCTACCTGCAGCATATTTGTTACTGGAACTGGAGCCGATGGATAGGGCATTGAAGAAGCATTATCAAAAATACTAAAATTGGTAAGGCTCCATTTGCCAGTTACATCTTTGCTGCGAATAAATAAGCGATGTACACCCGGAGCTAAACCTGTAATATTGATATTGGCATTTAAGTTCGCAATATCAGTATTGGGAGTTATCGTTATTTGAGAACAATTTCCAAAGCCAAGATCATTATTATCTAAAAAATATTCTAATTGTACTATATTGGAAACAGCTGCTGGCGCATTATTATAAATGGGTACTGTATAATTATCAAAAAAAATATTGTTTGTTAAACTCCAAATGCCATTGGCATCTTTACTGCGGATATAAAAACGGTGAAAGCC
The DNA here is from genome assembly GCA_947504605.1 of Chitinophagaceae bacterium. Lineage (GTDB taxonomy): Bacteria > Bacteroidota > Bacteroidia > Chitinophagales > Chitinophagaceae > Ferruginibacter. The sequence continues at coordinate 18,122 of CANNJE010000023.1, read as the reverse complement.
GGGAGTCAATGATCCCAAGTTGATGCTGCCATTAAAACTGCTGATATCTGGTGATGTTGTAAACCCCGTTAATGAAGTGCCATTGCCAAATAATTGAATATCATTAATATAATATTCTATACCAGTAATATTTACCGGTGCTGCTGGTGCAGCATTATAAACGGGTACAATATAATTATCAAAAAAAGTATTGTTGGCATGGCTCCATTTGCCATTAATATCTCTAGAGCGAAAAAAAATCCTGTGAAAGCCGGGTGTAACGCCATTTAGATTGACTGTGCTAGCAAGACCATTAATATTCGTTGAAGGGGTAAAACCCGTTAAGGCAATACCGCTTCCGAACTCTGGCTTGCTGTCGAAAAAATATTCTATGCCTGTTATATTGCCACCTGCTGCTGTTGCAGTTGGATAGGGTTGCTGTGCCTGTGCGAAAATGTACAGGAAGCAAAGTGTCATACTGATGACTGATTTTTTCATGATGTAATAATTTTATGCATGACCAATACTGATTTCATTCAGGCAATTAATTATTACTTTTTGTACTTATAGTAATAGGCATAGTAGTAGCATTACTTGCTACACTTGCCGGCACGGTTAATAAATAAATAGTTGGTATGGCTGGTATACCGCTCAGTTTGTATGGGTCGGCTGTGCCGTAAGCACCACAATCTGGTGTTATTGCACTAATCGTTTCACCTGCAGCAATGGCTGGGCTTGCAGCTTTTAATCGCCATTGGCCATCTAAACTATTGCCTGAAAGTCCTTGAAATACAGAAGCATCTGGCTGGTTGTTTAAATTGCCATTGCCAGCGGGTAAATTTGTGCCATTGGAAATATTGTTTTTAATGGTTACGTTAACGTTTGTAAATGTATTGCCAGCAATAATATTGTTTGAAAAATAAGCACTGTAAATATCAATATTGGTTCTGAATACATTATTGCGGATAAGGTTATTCAGGTTATTGGTATTGTTCATTGCTAGCGTACCAATAAATATATTATTAGTTATTTCCCAGTTGTGTAAAGTAAAAACGTTAAAATTTAAACCAGCATCGAAATAACATTTATTTATTTTCCATCCTGTCATGATTTGATTTGCCTGAATACCATAAACTTGGGTCATATTATATAAATGACATCTGGTTACAGTAATATTATCAGTGCCGGCACCAAGTGTTGGTCCATTTCCTATAGTAAAGTAGTCTAAACCGATAAATGTGGACCCTGAAGCTGAAGAATCAATGTAAAATGAAGCATTGGCAAAATAAGAACTGTTATTATTTGCCTGTAAACCACTATTGCTGTTGGCTCCAGTTAAAAAATAACCAGTTCCAATAAGGACTAACCTTTTGCTTAAAGTAAATCCGGTGTGAGCAGTTGCGCTTCCTTCAAAGTATAGGGTATCATCATTTACTACACTAGAACTAGCAATTGCAAGCGATCCGCTTGAAAAATCAGCACTTACACCAGGGGTGTTATTAATGCGCCATACTTTAGCCTGGGTATGAAAAGTTGAAAACAGGCAAACTGCGAAGGCAAACAGGTACAAATTCTTTTTCATGATAAATAAGTTTAATTTTTTTAGATATGTAAAAATGAATATTTGAAATGGATTAAACCATCCCTGAAAGGAGGATATTTCGAATAAAAAAATCATGTAAAAAGGGTAGTTGTATTTAAGAAGATAATTATTTTATTTGTGTTGGCAACTTGCGTTTTTTATAAAAGAGAATAAAAAAAATACAAATATTCAATTATACCCTTTTTCTGTAAAGCTTTTTAGATAAGTTATTCAGAATAAAATTTCAATTAATGCTATGAAAGGTAATTTAATACTCACGCCCGAAAATGTACAAGTATTTGAACGCACTATAGAAATGCTTGAGAATTCGATTGTGGAAATGCGCCAAGTGGTAAATAATATGATACCTGAAACCTTGATTAAATATGGCCTGAATGCTACGTTAAAGGATTTATGTGAGGATATCAATAATTCGGGAAAAATGCAGATTAACTATCAATCCAGTGGGATTGAAAATTTATTTCTTGACCAAACTTTCGCTCTTCTAGTCTATCGGATTGCAGAGCAACGGATAAATAATATATTAAAAGAAGCAACAGCAAAAAATGTTGTACTGAGGCTAGTGAAACAAGAGACGAAACTGACTGTTATAGTTGATGATGATGGAAATGGAGTTGATACTACTAATTTTAGCGCCTCAGCCAGTATTGGTTGGAATAATATTCAAAAACAGATTGATTTTTTAAAAGGTACCTTAGACGTACATTCAAAAAAAGAAGGAACTTTAGTTCGGATTGAAATATCTGTTTAAATTAAAAAGTAACGCCTAATGGTGTAAATTAAAAAATGGCTATTAAAGTTTTTATCGTTGACGATCATTACATGGTAATAGAAGGGATTCATTCATTATTGCAGAATGAAAAAAAAATCGAATGGGTAGGGCATGCTTCAAATGCAGCATCCTGTCTATCTTTTCTCGAACATCAGGAAACACCAGATGTAATATTGATGGATATAAACCTGCCAGATAAAAGTGGCATTGATCTTTGCAAGGAAGTAAAAGAAAAATATCCTTCAACTTTTATATTGGGACTGAGTACTTTTAATCAACAAAGTTTTATTGAAAAAATGATGAGTAGTGGGGCTTCGGGTTATTTGCTCAAAAATGCAACACAGGAAGAACTACTCGAAGGCATTCAAGCTGTGGTAAACGGGAAACAGTTTTTGAGTTTTGACGCAGTACTTGCATTAAGAAAAGTAGAAACTTCAGAGAATGTGCCAGTGATAACCAGAAGAGAAAAAGAGGTACTAGGTCTCATCGCAGACGGAATGACAAATAATGAAATAGCCCAAAAACTTTTTATAAGCGTAGCAACCGTAGATACACACCGTAAAAATTTACTAGCCAAATTTGAATCTAAAAATATTGCGTCGCTTATTAAAATGGCTATGCAGTTGCAGCTGATTTGAAATTATTAGGTCCTGATTTCTTTACACGGAATTTCTATCATCACTGATGTGCCCTGATTAGAAGCGGACTTAAAATCTATTGTTCCTTTTAATATTTTTATTCTACTTTCTATATTTTTTAATCCCATACCCTTATTTTTTGAAATATAGTTTAAGTCAAAACCTTTGCCATCATCTTCTACATTTAAATAAAGTACTTTATTATTATAACTCAACTGAACGAGGGCATTAACTGCATTTGAGTGCTTGATTATATTCTGCAGTAATTCCTGCACTATTCTAAAAATGTGAAATACTACTTCATTATTTAATAGGATATCCGATGTATTTAACGAATTAAAAGAAATATTCAACTCGCCCGGTTGACTGATGTTTCTGCAGTAATCTCTGAGTGAATTTTCAAGTCCGTACTGCAGTAAGCTATCGGAAGCCATACTGTGTGATATGTTGCGTATTTCGCTTATAGAATCATTCAGTTTTTCTATATTAGTGTGAAAACTATCCTGTTCATTTTTATTTAAGGTCAATTTGTTTTTCATTGCAGTAAATGAATGCTTGATTCCGCTTAACATACTTCCTAGTCCATCATGCAGTTCCTTTGCCATTCTTGTACGCTCTTGCTCTATGGCCAATTCTTTTTCTATAATTACCTTTTGTTTTTCAAACTGTCTTTTTAGATAAGATTTCAAAACGATAATAATGAAAAGTGTCAGTGTCAAAAAAATTAAAAATCTGAACCACCATGTTTTATGCCAGGGGGTAGCTACTTTAATCAGTATCGAATATATATTGGTGCTTTCAAGGCCTTCGGCACTAACTGCTTTTACATTTAGGGTATATTTACTTGGAGGAAGATTGGCGTACCGAATGATTGAATTATTGGTAGATGATATCCAGTCTTTATCATAGCCTTCCAGTTTATAAAGAAAACTGCATCCATTGGGGTCTGAATAGTCGATTACAGAAAATTGAAAACTGATTGTATTTTCAGCATAAGACAAATCCAGTAAATGAAGTTCCTCAGGATTATTCAGCACATTCGCAATAGTATCGTTGATACGAACAGATTGTAGAGAAATAGGAGGGATTAGTGTATCTTTTTTTAATTGTTCAGGTCTAAATGAATTCAAACCGTTTACTCCACCAAACAATATATCGCCACTGGTAAGTTTGCAAAAAGAATAAGTATTAAATTCATTGCTTTGCAACCCGTCTGCAGCTGTAAAATTTTTTATTTCATTCGAGATTGTATTAAGGCGTGAAATACCCCCATTTGTACTGAGCCATAGATCTTCTTTATCAGGAATGATTCCGTAAATATATTGATTGCTCAGTCCGTCATTAGTTGTATAGATTTTATTTATTTGTTTACTTTTTTTGTTGTATTTCATTAGACCAATTGTAGTGCCTATCCATAAAATACTGTCTTTGGTTTCAGCATAACATTTTATGCTTGCTTGGTATGGGAAATCTTTTAATATGCTTACAGAATCTTTGATTATTCTTGATGTGTAAAACCCTTTAAAGGATCTGGAAATGTATAGGGTGCCATCTTTGTCCTGAAAATTGGTTAGGTATACATCATTAGCAGGAATGTTTTTTACAGCAATCAGGGAATACTGATTGCCATTTTTTTGAATAACAAATAACCCACTATTGCCGGAAGCGAGGATACGGCCATCCTGCAACTGGTAAATATAATTAAATTGATTTTTTTGGATATTGGTTTTACTTGTTGGGTTATTTACTTTTTTAACCTTTTTAGTTGTTTTGTCTATTAAATAAATTCCCGAAAAAGTAGCAGCCCAAATAAGTCCATTCCTGTCTTGTAAAAGGTGTTCAATAGAAGCTGGTAATGACTGAGTAATTTTCTCCTTTAATTCCTTTTTTTTATTTAAAACGATTATTCCGCTGTTTTGCGTAGCGATCCAAATCTCCTTATTATCCAATTGTACAATAGAACGCATAAAATTATCAATGCCTTTGTTCCACAACTCTTCCCTTTTAAGCAGGTGATTAAAATGAAACTTATCAAGGCTTAGATAATCAATTCCTTTACCCCAAACAGAAACCCATAAATATTGTTGGGCATCGGCATATATATATACAACTTGTTTTCCTGACAGTCCATCAGGATTGCTGCTATTGGGGTAATAATGACTAATAAGTTTAGATCGACTACTATCTGTAAGATAAAGTCCTTGTTGTTGGGTTCCTATCCAAAATCTTCCTGATTTTTCGATATGAATTGCAGAAATATCAGTGGCAATATTATTTCCGAATTGATATGGCTTTACAATATTATTTTTATTGTTTAGGAAAAATAATCCTTCATGTGTGCCCAACCAAAAATTATTATTAGCGTCTGGTATAAAACAATTAATTCTAGATATAGCTTCGTTTTTAATAGAAATGGTATCTATCCATTTAATAGCATCATTTCTTAATTTTCCGGTATAAATAGGAGCTATATTATTTACAATTGTATAAATTTCTTCTAATGGAAAAAATTGTACGGAAGGTCTTGTTTGTACAAGCATATTGCCCGACTGTGGGAATGTATATTTAAGTGAAAAAGATTTTGTTGTAGGATTATATAGAATGATGTCTGAATTTGACTGAAGCCAAATCCTGTTTTTATCGTCAATATAAAATGGAGAAAAGAATTGATTAGCCATTGACCTTCCTGGCATTTGATAATTTAGAAACCTGTTTAACCTACGGTCATAAAAATTCAATCCCTGGTTACTTCCAATCCAGAGGTTGGCATTTTTATCTTCAAGTAAATTTAAAAATAAGGTTCCCTTTATTGAAAAGGAATCAGACTGATTTTGTCTATAAATTCTGCAGTTTAATCCGTCAAAACGGTTGAGGCCATCAAAGGAGCTAACCCAAACAAATCCACGTGAATCTTTATAAATACAATTATTAACTCCCTGGGACAAGCCATTGTTTACATTCAGATGGCTGAAATATAATTGTTGTGCCTTTAAAAAAGGGGTAATTGTAAGAAAGAGTAAAAGAATAGTTAGCCGGGGTCGCATAACCAAATATAAATTATTTCCGGCTTCCTATATCTAAAATATTCAATATAATAGTCCGTTATTTAAAATCTGCGTATAATAAATATTTTTTTCGAATTGCTTTAAACCCAATTAATCCTGGTTCCCAGCTTTTGCGGATACTTTCTTCAGACATCCCTTCTATTACTTGTTGTTTAAGCAAATCATTTCCCGCCAGTTTATTGATAAAATTATTTTTTAGAAAAAAACTGTCTTTGCCGGGGAATAATTTATAGGCTTCTAATAAATATTTTAATTGAATTTTGCCTGCAACTATTTTTAGTACTTCTTCATTTGATCCGGCAAGATTCCATCCATAACATAACTGGTTGAAACATTTACTATTTTTTGCTCCTGCATTTGGTTTTGGAGTAAAGGAATAAAGATTTTTTGGTAAGGTGGGGTGCCCGAATATCTGGAATGGCTGATCAGTGCCTCTGCCTTCACTTAAAACAGTTCCTTCAAAGAAACAGGTAGAAGGGTAGAGGTAGATGCTTTGCATTTGTTTTAAATTCGGAGAAGGATTTACCGGCAATTCGTATTTGCTGTTGTGGTCGTAGTTTTTACATTTTATAACCTGAACATGAAAAGGAGTATCTGTTGTGGGGATTGATTTTAAATTTCGGACATTGATGTTATTTGCTTTTTCACTCAGCCAGTTTTCGCCGGCAAGCATCAATGCATATTCTCCCATTGTCATTCCATAAACAATAGGGATAGCCTGCATACCAATAAAACTTTTAAATTTTTTATCCAGTACAGGGCCATCTATATAAAAACCATTTGGGTTTGGGCGGTCTAAAATGAGCAATGGTTTGTTATTCTCTAGCGCTGCTTCTAGGAAATATTCTAAAGAAGAAATATAGGTGTAAAAACGAACACCTACATCTTGAATGTCAAATACCAGAACGTCTACTCCGATAAAATCAGCCGAAGTCGGTTTTTTATGATCACCATATAAACTAATTACCGGAATCCCTGTTTTTTTATCAGGCATATCACCCACATGTTCACCTGCATCGGCATCGCCTCTGAAACCATGTTCAGGGCCAAAGATTTTTACCACTTTTATGCCGCATTTTAAAAGGGTATCAACTAGGTGGGTCTTGCCCACTATACTGGTTTGATTGGCAAAAATTCCTACTGTTTTACCTTTAAGGAGCGGTATGTACACATCCATTCTCTCTGCGCCAGTAATAATTTCTTTATAGCCTCCAGTCATTTTTTTTGCTGTAGCCGTATTGCTTACCTGGGCACAGGATGCCATATAATTGATAATCAGTACTAGTAAGAATAGTGATTTTTTCATGGGGCTAAGTTGCGTAAAACTTTTTAAATGGTTTACTCTTTTATCATTTACTTTGCAAATAATTATTTTTTATAGTAAACTATTCATAATCAACACAGGCCAATGGCCTGAAAACAAAAAAACAAATATGGCACAAGTAAAAAACGGAGATGTAGTAAGAGTGCACTACACGGGTAAATTAGTAAGTGGCGATCAGTTTGATTCTTCAGTTGGCCGTGAGCCATTGGAGTTTACTGTTGGAGCGGGAATGATGATTAAAGGGTTTGATGCTGCAATGCCAGGAATGGTGATTGGAGATAAAAAAACCGTAAATATTCCAGCTGTGGATGCTTACGGAGAGAAAGATCCAAGCGCAGTTATTGAGTTTCCAAAAGAAAATGTACCTGGAGACATGAAACTGGAACCAGGAATGCAGTTAACGCTTAGCAACCAGGAAGGTCAGCCTTTTCCGGTAGTAGTTACCGAAATCAAAGAAGAAGTAATTATTCTGGATGCCAATCATTTCTTGGCAGGACAGGAATTAGTTTTTGATATAGAATTAGTGGAAATCGTTTAATAACGATATTCTATAAATAAAAAAGCAGTTCACGAAAGCGAACTGCTTTTTTATTTCCTCCTTTCTTATTGCTTACTTTTACGCTTCATAATAATTCCTCATGATACAGATAAATAAAGATGCATTGGTAGAACGTTTTATTCGTTATGTAAAAATTGATACCCAAAGTGATCCAAACGGAACAGCAAATCCTACTACTGAAAAACAAAAAGATCTTAGTAAGGTTTTAGAGGAAGAGCTAAAAGCGATGGGATTAAAGCAAGTGGAAATGGATGAGTATAGTTATGTTTATGCCAGTTTGCCTGCCAATAGTTCAAAAAAACAAATCCCAGCCATATGTTATTGTTCGCATGTAGATACAGCTCCTGATTGCAGCGGTATGGATGTTAAACCAATTCTGCACAGCAATTACGATGGAAAAGATATTGTCTTGCCCGATGACATTACCCAAATCTTATCAATAAGCGGATCGCCTTATTTGAAAGCGCATATTGGCAATGAAATTATTACTGCCAGCGGCAATACTTTACTTGGATCGGATGATAAGGCTGGGGTAGCCATTATTATGCAGACTGTACAAACCTTATTGGATAATCCGCAGGTATTACATGGCGATATAAAAATCGTTTTTACACCTGATGAAGAGGTAGGTAAGGGTACAGCAAAAATTGACATGAAAAAAGTGGGTGCTCAATATGGGTATACACTGGACGGCGGAGAAGCGGGAAGCTTGGAAGACGAGACTTTTAGTGCAGATGGTGCCAGTATTGTAATTCATGGTGTAATAGCTCACCCGGGATATGCCAAAAATAAACTGGTAAATACGATGAAGATAGCTGGAGAAATCCTGGCAGCATTGCCTACCACGGAATGGAGCCCCGAAACAACAGATGGAATGGAAGGTTTTGTGCACCCGGTTTCTTTAAACGGCATTTCGGAAAAAACAACAATAGGTTTTATCGTACGGGATTTTAAAACTACAATGCTGGCGCAGCATCATAACCGGCTTAAAAAAATAGCTGAAGCTATTGTAGATAAACACAAGGGAGCTTCTATGGAGTATATACCACAGGAGCAGTATCGTAACATGAAGGATATCCTATTACAACATCCACAGGTTGCCGATTATGCTGCGGAAGCCATAATACGTGCAGGGCTAACTGTTAAAAAAGAAAGCATCCGTGGTGGTACAGATGGCAGCAGGTTAAGTTATATAGGAATGCCCTGCCCGAATGTATTTACAGGTATGCAAAATATACATAGTAAATTAGAATGGGTGGGAGTAAAAGATATGGTGAAGGCAGTAGAGACACTCGTGCATTTGGCATCAGTTTGGGAGGAGAAGACTAGCTGATACAATTTTTTAATTTTTTCCAGAAAAGCTTTCGGCTGTTCTGGGTTTTTATAAAAGTGGTATAAATTATAAAAATTAAATGAATAAAAAATTGAATTTAATCCAATATTGGTAGATTGGATATATTCTTAAATGTGTATAAAAGATTAACTTGCAGAAATAATTATCTACTGGCATAATTAGGCAACTTTTTATTATAGATGATGAACAAGGGAACGATAAAATACTGAAAAAAAAGCAGGGGGATAATCTGTTTTTTGAACATAAGAGGAAGAAAGAAAAAAAATAAAATAATTGACAAAAAAAATCGTTCTATAATAGTTGTTCTGTAAAACAGGGCTGTAAGTAAAATGACTATTTATTTTCATGAAAACTCATAAGTTATTAGTTAAACAGATTAAAAAATATCTACCTGAATCACTGCAGCAGCATCCGGATATTGAAAAACTGTTGTCTGTTGTTAATGATTCCTATTTTGCATTTGATAAAGACAAAGGATTGGCTGAGCTTGCATTTCAGATCAGTGAAGAAGATTATACAACTATCAATGATCAGCTAAAACATGAGCTGAAACTTAAGAGAAAATCCATAGAAAAGTTAAGGGAGACGGTTGTAAGTGTTACAGGGGAAGTGGAAAATAATCACACCGATGATTTACTTATGATTACTGGTTATCTTGATCAGCAGGTAAATAAAAGAAGAAATGCTGAACTAGTATTTACATCCCTCATTAACAATTTGCAAAGCGCCATTTTGCTGGAAGATGAACATAGGCATATCGTATTTACTAATCAGCAATTTTGCGATATGTTCGGTATTCCTTTGTCACCAGAGTCTTTGCAGGGAGCTGATTGTAGTAATAGTGCAGAGCAATCTAAATCATTATTTAAGTATCCGGAAAACTTTGTTTCTGTAATTAGTGAAATATTAATAAAAAAGGAATTGGTTAGAGGGGAAATACTCGAATTAGCAGACGGAAGGTTTTTTGAACGGGATTTTATTCCCATTGTTGTTGATAAAAAGTACAAAGGGCATTTATGGAGTTATACAGATATTACCAAAGAAAAAGAGGCGGAACATTTACTTCAATTAAGTGAAGAAAAATACCGGAATATCATAGCCAATATGCATCTCGGATTATTAGAGGTGGATAATGATGATTTAATACAAACAGCTAATCAAAGTTTTTGTGAAATGAGTGGCTATTCTTTAGATGAATTGATTGGAAGAAGAGCTAGCGATATATTGATCAAGGATTCGAGGCAGAATATGATTGAAGAGAAAAATGAACTTAGAAAGATAAAAAAATCCGATGCCTATGAAATAAAAATAAATAATAAGAAAGGGGAGGAAAAATGGTGGCTAATAAGCGGAGCTCCTCGGTATAATGACAAGGCCGACATGGTCGGTTCTATTGGTATCCATTTGGATATTACTGCCCAAAAGAAGTTAGAGCAGGAGTTGATAGGTGCTAGGGAAATGGCTGAATTGTCCGCCAATGCCAAACAGGATTTTCTGGCGAACATGAGTCACGAGATACGTACGCCGATGAATGCAATACTCGGAATGGCCAATCAATTAGGTAAAACGCAGTTAAATAAAGATCAACGGTTTTATTTGGAAACTGTTTATTCGGCAGCAGAAAATTTGTTAATCATTCTAAATGACATTCTTGATCTGAGTAAAATAGATGCTGGTAAATTATCACTTGAAAAAATTGGGTTTGAACCCAGAATTGTTTTAGACAGGGTAATGCAGGTAATGCTGCACAGGGCTGAAGAAAAAGGATTAAGTTTTACTAATTCTATTTGTGACTTAACGCTGTCGCATGTATTAATGGGGGATCCTTACAGGTTAAATCAGATTCTGATAAACCTTGTAAGTAATGCAATAAAGTTTACACAGAAGGGGTTAGTTGAAATTGGCTGTGAAGTTATTTCGGATTTGCCTAAAAGTCAAAAAGTAAAAATTACTGTAAAAGATACAGGAATAGGTATGGAGGATAGTTTCGCTAAAAATATTTTTAATAAATTTTCTCAGGAAGACAGTTCGATCATTCGTAAATATGGAGGAACAGGATTAGGGATGAGTATCTGTAAGGAGTTGGTAGATTTGATGGGTGGTGAAATAAATGTAATTAGCAATAAAGGGGAAGGGACAGTTGTATCAGTTTCGATCAATTTTGAGAAAGGTGCCAATAGTGATTTGCCATTGAAAGAAATGGTAGAAATTGATTTAAAGTCATTTGCAGGAAAAAAAATACTTGTTACAGATGATAACGAAATGAATCAATTGGTGGCAACGACCATACTTAAAAATTATAATGCAGAAGTTACAAAGGCTTACAATGGAAAAGAGGCTATTGAAAAATTAAGTAAATCTACTTTTGATTTAGTCTTAATGGATGTTCAGATGCCTGTAATGGATGGCATAGAAGCTACCAAAATTATTCGTAAAACAATCAGTAAAGATTTACCTATTATCGCACTTACTGCACTTGCAATAAAAGGCGATAATCAAAAATGTATTGATGCTGGGATGAATGATTATTTATCTAAACCATTTGGAGAAAACCAATTGATAAATATTGTTTCAAAATGGTTATCAAAAGTAGAAATTACTGCAGAAAGCACCTCCCTGCAAAAGGAGCATGTTTATTTGTACGATTTATCAAAACTACGGGATATCGCAAGGGGTGATGAGGCTTTTGTAGAAAAAATGGTTCTTCTTTTTATTCAAGAATCTACTACAGCTTTGGAAGAAATACAAGTAGCTTATAAGGAAGGTAAGTGGCTGTCTGTTAGAAGAATTGCTCATAGAATAAAACCATCCATTGATAATTTTGGGATATACTCATTGGTGAATGAAATCAGGGAAATTGAAAAGAATGCTGAAACATATCAAAGGTCTGACAGGATGGATTGGTTGATGGGGCACCTTGAAATGGTCATAAAAGCTGTAAACACTCAAATGATTTCATTATATGGATAGAATCAATATTTTGAATGCTATAAACATCCAGATGAATAAAATAAAACGTTTAATTAGCAACTATTCATTTGATCAAAGATTTTCTTGATGCTTCATATAAAATACTAACTTTATTAAAATTTTATTATTATGGATCAATTAATTAAGTTTTGGTGGCTCATACTCATAGTACTTGGAGTACTTAGTAGTTTTGTAACCATCAATCAGGGTTTTATTGGTGTAGTTACCATGTTTGGTAAATATCGCCGTGTCCTTCGTCCAGGATTAAATATGAAGATTCCTTTTTTAGAGCAGATTTTCAAGAAGGTTAGTATTCAAAACCGTTCAGTGGAACTCGAATTTCAGGCTGTAACGGTTGATCAGGCGAATGTTTATTTTAAATCGATGCTTTTGTATTCTGTACAAAATGAGCAGGAAGAAACGATACAAAAAGTAGCTTTTAAATTTATTAGTGATAAAGACCTGATGCAAGCATTGATTCGGACAGTAGAAGGTAGTATTCGTGCATTTGTTTCTACAAAAAAACAAGCGGAAGTTCTAAATGTACGCAGAGATATTGTAGAAAATGTTAAAGAGCAAGTGGATGTGGCATTGGAAGGATGGGGATATCATTTGCAAGATTTGCAGATAAACGATATCACATTTGATGAAGCTATTATAATGAGTATGAGTAAAGTGGTAGCGAGTAATAACTTAAAAGCTGCTGCTGAAAATGAAGGCCAGGCTTTATTGATTACTAAAACCAAAGCTGCAGAAGCTGAGGGTAATGCCATAAAAATTGCCGCAGAAGCAGAAAGGCAGGCGGCTCAATTACGTGGACAGGGTGTGGCACTATTCCGTGAAGAAGTTGCACGTGGTATGAGTCAGGCTGCAACAGAAATGAAACAAGCTAATCTTGACACCAACGTTATTTTGTTTAGTATGTGGGTTGAAGCTATTAAAAACTTTGCCGAATATGGCAAGGGTAATGTGATATTCCTTGATGGAGGCAGCGATGGCATGGAAAAAACCATGAAACAGATTATGGCAATGACACAACTAGAAAATCAGAATAAATAATTTCTTCCAAATCATAATTAGAATGTGCTGTATTTTTGCAGCACATTTTTTATTGATACACTTATGCCTTACATAAAACAAGCCAATCCATTTGTAGTTCCTACCGCAGATGGTAAATTAATTGAAGAACATGTGGGGCTTACATCCAACGGAGAAAAAGAGCACAGTATCGCTCATATGGTTGCACCACCGGGTTGGAGTGAGCCATTTCAGCATCCGGCTTTTGATGAATATACACTCGTAAGCAGAGGGAAAAAACAATTTGAAATAGATGGGGAAAGGGTAGTTGTGGAAGCAGGTCAAAGTATATTAGTGAAGGCTGGTAGCCGTGTCCGTTACAGCAATCCTTTTGAAGTGGAATGCGAATACTGGAGCATTTGTATCCCTGCTTTTTCAATAGATACGGTCAATAGGGAGTAAATAATGGGAATATCTACAAGGGAACTATTTTGGCTATCCCTACAAATGGGTAACTATTAACAGTTCATTGTGCGGATTTGTATAGATAGTTTCGTTTACTTGCATAAAGTAATTTAGTGGCATGGATTTAGCCATCTATGAATAAATTTAAAACCTAAGCAATTTAAAAATATGTTTGATATATTATTACAGACAGACAGCACAGGAGCGGCAGCTACTTTGGCAAAAACAGAATCAGTATGGACTTTATTATCAAAAGGCGGTCCTTTAATGATACCCCTTGGGATTTTATTTGCCCTAGCTGTATACTTCTTTATAGAACGTTTGTTGGTAATTAAAAAAGCCAGTCAGGTAGATGATAATTTTATGAGTATCATCCGGGATCATGTTGTAAATGGGAATATAACAGCGGCTAGAAGCCTTGCAAAAAATACGAATAATCCAGTGGCAAGAATGATAGATAAAGGACTGCAGCGTATCGGCAAACCTATTGATGCTATCGAAAATAGCATGAGCAACGTAGGTAAACTGGAAATGTATAAACTGGAAAAAAATCTTACTATGCTTTCTGTTATTGCCCGTATTGCACCTTTGTTTGGTTTTGTGGGTACTATTGTGGGGTTGGTTTTATTATTAAAAGAATTTGCGACCATTGGCAATCCATCTATTAGCCAGATTGCAGATGCCATGTATATTAAACTAATAACCTCTGCAACGGGCTTGATAATAGGTATGCTGGCATATCTTGGATATAGTTTTCTGGATACGCAAATCAATAGAAACGCCAATCGTATGGAAGCGGCGAGCAGTGAATTTATAGATATTTTACAGGAGCCAACAAGGTAGTTGGCATAAAAAAATCCTGCAAAAAATAAAATGCATTAATAAATTGTAGGGAGGTTGGATACTAAACGTTATAGCTTATAAACCTTTTAGATAATGAGTTTGAGAAAAAATAAATTAAGAGATGAGCATTCTGAAGTGGATACTGGTCCGCTGAATGATATTTTATTTATACTGCTTATGTTCTTTTTGATGATATCTACATTGGCCAATCCCAATGTGATAAAAATGAGTGTGCCCCGTGCAAAAAGTGATACAAAACAAAAACAAACAGTAATCGTAAGTGTAGACAAGGATAAAAATTTATATGTAGGTTCAAAACTTATTGATCATGATTCGCTGGAATCGGCACTAAGAAAATATATCAATGAAGGAGACAGCATTAAGCCTGCTGTAGTTATTAATGCAGATTCTGTGGCGCAATGGGGTGAAATTGTAAATGTGATGAAAGTAGCAAGAAAGCTTGGTGCTACTACTTCTGCAACGGTTACCGGAAACGAGTAGCGATTACGATTCTTTCTTTTTCGTAAAAGTCTTTTTTTATTTCAGCATCATATCCCTCTCTTTTAAATAGATCGACAACTTCCTTTGCATATAATTCATGTGTTTCTAAAAAAATAGATCCATCAGGTGATAAGTGCTTCTTTCCAAAATTGGCTATTTTTTCATAAAATATCAACCTTTGATTATCTGGTACAAACAATGCCATATGAGGTTCAAAAGATGTTACATTTTTATCCAGCAGCAGTTTTTCATTTTCAGGTATATAAGGAGGGTTGCTTATAATGACATCGTAAACAGCTAATTTGTCCCAGTTGTTTTCCTCCAAAAAATTCATGTATATCCATTCAATAGCAGTGGAATGGCTGATTCCATTTTCTTTTGCAACCAATAAAGCTTCTTTGCTATAATCCATTGCACTAACCAATAAGTCGGGCAATTGTTTTTTAATACTGATTGGAATACAACCTGTTCCGGTACCGATGTCAAGTATCGTTTTTTTGTCACTATTTTTTATTTGATTTATAGCTAAACTTACCAATTCTTCAGTCTCGGGGCGGGGAACCAACACAGCAGGGGAAACTATAAAAGAGAGATTGCAAAACCAAGCTTTACCTATAATATACTGAACAGGTGTAAACACTTTCAATTGCAAAAGTGCCTTTTCCAATTGACTAACTATTTCTTTATTAAATTCCTTATCTGGATGAGTTATAATGTCTGATTTACTTGTTCCAGCTACGGATTCGAAGATCATTGAAGTAATTACAGAGGCTTCATGAGGATCATACAATTCCTTCAATTCATTTAAAAAAAAGCTATAAAATTCCCTTAATTGCATGGCTGCAAACTTAGGTTAAATTTTGGTTCCTTATTTTTGCCCACTTGACAAAGGATGAATGTTATATGAATCGTTGCCTGCAGCTGGCCCAATTAGGTGCAGGTTATGTTGCACCCAACCCGATGGTAGGGGCAGTGTTATTGTACAATGATACTATTATTGGCGAAGGTTATCATCAAAAATACGGAGAGGCTCATGCAGAAGTGAATTGTATAAATAGTGTAGCGGAGGAGCATAAACAGCTGATACCATTAAGTAAACTGTACGTTTCCCTGGAGCCATGTGCGCATTATGGGAAAACAGGTCCTTGTGCCCATCTGATTGTTCAGCATAAGATACCCGAAGTTGTTATAGCCTGCAGAGATTCTTTTGAAAAAGTAAACGGGCATGGAGTTCAGCATTTAAAAGATGCAGGCATAAAAGTAACGGAGGGAGTTTTAGAGAAAGAGG
This sequence comes from Chitinophagaceae bacterium, assembly GCA_947504605.1. Lineage (GTDB taxonomy): Bacteria > Bacteroidota > Bacteroidia > Chitinophagales > Chitinophagaceae > Ferruginibacter. Next base: position 1,744 of record CANNJE010000023.1, on the reverse strand, counting down.
CATTGGATTTGAATAAAAGATTTTTTACTTTTCATGAAAAGAAAAGGCCTTATATCATTTTAAAATGGGCGCAGACCAACGATTTGTTTATTGCAAATACCGGATTTGAAAAACTGGCTATCAGCAATGAATATACCAATAGGTTTACACACCGGTTGAGGGCAGAAGCAGCAGCCATCATTGTAGGAACCAATACAGCGAGGTACGACAATCCATCCCTGACAGTAAGAAACTGGCCCGGAAAAAATCCCTTAAGGATTATCATCGATAAACAGCTTTCCTTATCGCCCAATCTGGCTTTCAATAAGCAAGATATTTCTACTGTTATTCTTAATTTTTTAAGGGAAGAACACAGCGGTAATATTCAATTTTTTAAACTCAATGAAAAAGATAGTATCCCTGATCAGTTGATGAAATTTTTATTTGAAAAAAATATTAATTCGTTAATCGTAGAGGGTGGAACTCAATTATTACAATCATTCATCGATTTAGCCCTTTGGGATGAAGCAATGGTTATTACCAATTCAAAATTTGAGACTGGTACGGGAATATCTGCTCCCGTACTTACAGAGGGCAAATTATTTCAACATTTCAATATTTTATCAGACAGGATAGAAATATTTAAAAACCTTAAGCAATGATTTTTTTGATTGGAAGTATTCTTTTGTCCTCTTATTTAACCATTGCATTTAAACTATGTGATAGGTTCGGTGTAAACAAATTTCAGGCGATTGTATTTAACTATTTGGCCTGCGCCTTTACTGGTTCAGTTGTAACGGGCTCGCTGCCTGAGTTTGGAGAAAATATAGGTCAGGAATGGTTTTTATGGTCATTGTTATTGGGGGCTTCTTTTATTGTAATCTTTAATCTAATTGCAATGACGGTACAAAAAAGTGGATTGGCTATTGCATCTGTTGCCAGCAAATTATCACTTATAATTCCTTTTGGTTTTTCTCTTTTTTTATATAACGAGGATGCGGCTGTTTTTAAAATAGCAGGTGTTTTGCTGGCATTGGTAGCGGTAGTTCTTACACTTTACCCAAATAAGGTTGCAGGAAGTGATAATTTGGATTCCACAGGTGGTTTTAATTTTCAGAAGATATTATTACCTGTAATTGTTTTTATAACCACCGGATTGCTTGATACTTTAATAAAATATGTAGAACAAAATTTTATTACAAAAAGCAACAACGATCAATATCTTATATCATCTTTTTCTGTAGCATTTTTATTGGGCTTCCTATTTTTAATATTACAGTTGGTAAGGGGGAAAATTAAATTTCAGTCTAAATCAGTTTTAGTAGGCTTCTTAATTGGCATACCTAATTATTTTTCTATTTGGTGCCTGATTAAAGTCTTAAAAGCTTATGGAGATATTAGTTCCGTGATAATTCCTGTAAATAACATGGGGATTGTGCTTTTTAGTGCATTGGTGGCATGGCTGTTTTTTAAAGAAAAATTATCTCGTGTCAACTGGATGGGGATTGTTTTGGCGATTGTATCGATTTTGATCATAGCATTTGGAAAATAACCACGTTATCATGGAATATTTTAATACGATAGAACAAGAGGCTCAAGCGGAGTATAAAGACAGGGGAAGTAAGTTTATTGCATATGCGTATCCCTTAAACAGCCCTGATGAATTTAAAAAATACCTTCACAACCTCAAGAAGGAACATCCAAAAGCCGTTCACCATTGTTTCGCATACAGAATTGGGCGGGATGGGAATCAGTTTAGGGTGAG
>CANNJE010000022.1 GCA_947504605.1 Chitinophagaceae bacterium | reverse complement strand
TGTGGATGCTGATTTAGGCAATGATGGTACCGCAGAAAATACAGCAATTAGTTTATTGCGTACAGGTGCAGATACAAATGCGGATGGACGTGCAGACAGTTATCCGTATAAAAATATGGATATTGACAGTAGGTCTAATCCCTACGATCTAGACAGCGATATGGATGGCATTGCAGATGTTATTGAAGCAGGATTTACCGATGCTAATTTTAACGGATTTGTAGATGGTCCTATTGGCACTAATGGTTGGAATCTTGCGCTTAATGCCAGAGTTACATTAGATCTTCGTAATACAGATGGAAGATCTGGTCCTGATTATCTGGATATAGATGCAGACGATGATGGTATTACTGATAATGTGGAAGGACAAACAACTTTGGGATATTTTTTCCCATTCTATCTAGATAATGATAAAGATGGAATTGACAATAGGTATGATAATTATAATGGTTTTGGCGGTTCAGGAATTATGGTAGCAGATAAGGATTGGGATGACATACCTGATTATATAGATTTAGATACCGATTCTGATGGAGTGCTAGATATTGTTGAAGGGAATGATTTTAACCTCAATGGTTTAGCCGACGATGATGTAGCGCTTACTTTTCTTGATGACGATGGAGACGGTTTGGATAACAAATTTGATTCTATTAATTCTGTTACAAATATTAAAGGAACTTCTTACAAAATGGGAACAGGTGGAAGCCTTATTGGTGATCCTGCTCCTGGAACCAGGTCTCCCGTTCAAAAAAAGATTCTTACACAGTCTGAAAGAGATTGGCGCTATATTGATTATATTCTACCACTGCAAATGCTAAAATTTGCTGCAGTACAAAATAATAATATTGTTAAGCTTAACTGGGATATTGTTTCTACGCAACTTCTTGATAAGTTTGAAATTGAAAGAAGTACCGATAATTCCCGTTTTGAAAAAGTAAATACATTGTTAGCCACAACGCTGCTTGTTAATACTTTTAAAAATTATAATACCATCGATGATATCAATAATATTAGCAGTCAGGTAATATTTTACAGGATTAAGATTATAGCACAAAATGGCCAGTCAAAATTTAGTGAAGTAGTGATTATTCGTAAAGAATTACATAAAACACAGGTTAATATTTATCCTAATCCTGCAAGAGATCATGTAACTATTAGCTTTTATGCAGATAAAGATGCAACACAAACAATAAAGTTGCTGGATATGTCAGGAAGAATAGTATTACAACAAAGCCAAAAGATCCAAAAAGGAAGCAACAGTGTTCAACTTAATGGATTAGCAAGGTTCAATGATGGTATTTATAATTTGCAGCTAATAATCGATAATGAACTGACAACACAAAAACTTATTATTCATAATTAAGGTTTCAATTGATTTAAGATAATCTCTAAAACCTTTTTCATGTAGCTTTGCTCCTACATGTATACACTTAAAAAATCACTTGGGCAGCACTTTTTAAAAGATGAAAACATTATTAAAGCAATTGTTAAAGCATTGCAACAGCAACCGTTTACTCAATTATTGGAAGTTGGCCCCGGTGCCGGTGCACTTACCAAAGACTTATTACAAATTCCCGGAATCGATATCAAGGCCGTAGAACTTGATGAGGAAAAGGTAGAATATTTGCAAAAAAAGTACCCAGCTTTGGTGGGTAAACTTATCCATAAAAGTTTTTTGGATATTGACAAACCTTTTGAAGGCCCCTTTACTGTTATTGGCAATTTTCCTTATAATATTTCTACCCAGATTTTATTTAAAATACTCGATTGGAAAGATGAAGTTCCAGTAGTGATTGGTATGTTTCAAAAAGAGGTAGCACAAAGGGCGGCATCCGTTCCCGGTAGCAAAGTATATGGAGTACTTAGTGCTTTGTTACAGCCTTACTACGATATTGAATATTTATTTGATGTACCACCTGCCAGTTTTACGCCAGCCCCCAAGGTAATGAGTGGTGTAATAAGACTAACAAGAAAAACAACGGCCTTAGATTTTAAATCGGAGAGAGCCTATTGGGTGTTGGTAAAAACGGCCTTTAATCAACGGCGTAAAACGATGCGTAATGCCGTTAAAAGTCTCTTTCCTGCCGATGTGTTACAGGACGATCTTTTTAATAGAAGGGCTGAGACACTTAGTATAGAAGAGTTTGCCGCATTAACTTACCGGATGCAATCCTAATAAAGTATTAAAATGGTGTAGATTGATCTGCCAGATAATAAACACAAAAAAGCCGACCTGTTTTTCAGGCCGGCTTTTTTGGATAAACTTTAATCTATTCTTTATCTTTTTTAAGATTCATATTTCTGTTGATGGTGAATCCCATTGCAAAATGACCATCTTTAATACTGCTGTTATTTCTTGCAAATTGGTCAATATTAGAAGCATCTGTTGTACTTCCAATGTAGAATTGAAACAAGTGACCACCAGTATTAATTTCAATGCCTGCAGATAATAAATCAGGATTGTAATTTAGGATTGCTCCGTTTTTAGTAATCAGATTTTCATACATGTTGAATTGACGTGCGTATTCAAATGTCAAATTCAAATTGTTTTTCACTTTGTATTTACCACCAAGGCCCAGTGAGAAAACTTCATTACTGTTATTTATACCATATGGTACCACATTAAAGTGTATCCAAGTTGGAGATAACTGCAAAGAAAGTTTGTCTGACATTTTACGTGCAATCAATAGCTGGTTCATGAAAGAAAACTTATTTCCAGTAAATTCGTTGTCTGGATCTTTTGCTGTATTTACATTTACCATAGAGTACCAGGTCACCGATACAGGAATGTTTTTTAAGCCTGTTTGTTGACGCAGGAATCTTGCTTTTGCCCAGCCTTCATATTTTGAACTACCTGCTGCGGCCACACCCAAGTTTAGATAGGTGGTAGGAGAATAGTCGAATGAAAGATACGTATGAGCAACGCCTGAGTTAAGTCCAAAAAGTTGCGCAATATTTTGTGATCCACCGTCTTTGTTCCAAATATTACTAAAATGGTGAGAAATCATAAACTGTAGTGAACCCGGACTAACAATCTCAGTAGTTTGAAAGTTAATGAGTTTGGTAGAGTTAAAAGTAGCTCTGGCAAATTTTTGTTTGGGAGCTTCTGGTTTTTCTGCTACAGTGGCATCCTGTGCTAAGATAGGAGCCATGAAGGCAAGGGAAAAAACGAAAAGCGAAAATATTTTTTTCATATCAGCTGTTTTTATTTTTAATAACGTTCGTTAATTTTCTAAGTGTAAGAATTATTGTGGTTGACCTTGAGCAATCCACTCATTAAATAATTTTACAGTACAAGAGCTTAAACTTAAAGTTCCACCCGGGTGACCGCTATTTCCACTGCTGTTTATCATGCTAACAAGGGTTGTTTTGGTTGAAACCATCTTCGCATAATCAAGTGTTAGCGCAATTCCTCCATGGCAAGTAGACCCCTTACAAGATGAAGTGTAAAGCGGAAGGATATTTTTTGTATAAGTAATAGCACCAGTTACAGTACAACCGCCACCATCGTCTTTTGCACCTTCTTTGATCCACTGTTTAATGATATTGGCTTCATTAGGTTTGAAATAAATTTCTCCACCACCCGGGTGCGCTCCGCCATTTACCCATGTAGTAAACAAACCTACTCTGCCTAAAATAGCATCATAGTACATAGTATCTGCTTTTGAAAACTGTACAGCTCTTTGTGCCTGGCCATTATTATGGCATCCACAACCCCCTGCCACCATGATTGGGACTATATCTGATCTAAATGAAACAGTAGGAAGTGCAAGTATATCTTCTTTATTTTTATAACAGGATGACAACAGGTATATAACCATCGATGTCATTACGGCTGTTAGTATGATTCTTTTTTTCATATATCTGAAATTTAGGAATGATTGTTTTGATTATTGTTTAATAATGGTTCCGGTTTTTCTATATTTAAGTATGCCTGCATTTGCAACACCGTATTTCCAAACAGTTGGAACATTAGGATCTGCAAAATACCATGCTTTAACAAGTGCTATTTCATGAGATTTAAATCCACCATCTCCGTAAGCCATATCTCCTTGGTGATTAGCACCATATATGCCAGTAAAAGGGGCAGCTACTAAAAGAGTAGAATCTATCCTTGAAACCATTGTGCTAGTTGCAGTAAGCGCATTTCCTCTTGCATAATACTGTACCAATGTTACAGGATCTGTATATTGAACAGTGGTGTTACTTCTTACACTTTTTGGATACATAATATCCATCATAATATCATCATAAGTTTGCAATGGTCCTCTGGTGCTTGAAGCAGAACGTGGAACTGCAAATGTTTTCCATGGTCTGAAGCTTGCAAAGGCAACCGTATCAGAGTAGAATTTTTTTACACTATCCTTGTATGAGTTCCAAACCTGGTTACGCAATGTAGCATTTGAAAGCAGGCAATAGGAAGTAATGGCACCAGTTAAAGGATTTATGTAGTTATATGTAGTAGTATCAGAAGTGGTTAAAGTTCCAAGATTTCCTTTTCTTGCCCATCCGCCTGTTGCTGTTGCCTGATTGTGACAGTTGGCAGAACCACAACCTATGCTAATAAGAGAGATAGCAGCAGGTCTGAAGTCAGCCAGATTTGGTCTTTCTTTAGCCCCATTGGTTATCCAGTTAAAAATCAAAGTTTTGTCGGTAGTACTCATTTCATGATTAGAGTTAACCGGTGGCATTGCTTTGTTAAAATCATTGGTAGTTAGGTAATCCCATAATTTGCTTGCTGCAGGATTGCCGGGAGTTACATACTTCATGATTTCAGCATAAGTGTCAAATTTTGGCGCAATAGCTCCACCATGACAATTAGAAGTAGCACAATACTCATGAAGAATGGTTTGTACGCCCCTGAATTTGATGATATCATTTACATCAGGAGTTACATCACTTGGAGTTACAGTGTTAGTTTCATAGAACGAAGCATAAACGGTAGAGTCTGCTGTTCCTGTAAATGATCTGTTTAGATCTTTTATCAGATCGCCTTCCTTTTTGCATTGTAGCACTGATGCTGATACAATTAAAACGGCTAAAAAGAGTGCCGCCGATTTTATTAATGGAATTTTTTTCATAAAAAAATTAGTTTACTAGTGAAAATTGATTTTGTGGGATAACTCACGGTTTAAATTTATAATGTCAAAAATAGAGTACTGTGTTTTACAGTTCCATGACATTAATCTGACTACAATATGACATAAATCATATTGCATAATGATAACCGTTGATAATTCAAAAAATACATGAACCAAAGAGTTTTCTTTTTTAATGTAGGAAGCAAAAATTCGTGTAGTAAAGTGATATTGTTCTAAATAAAATCCATTTTGTATAATCTAAATAATGGCTATTCTCATATCGTATTGATTGTTATCGCTTGACTAATTTAAATACTGAAAGCCCTGTAAATATTGGCCTTTTGTTTGAAATTGTTTTCTGTCTTATTGTTAATAGTTGCAATTTTTTCATTAATTATTTGTTCCGAATATAAAATGACAAAGATTTGCTACCTCTAAAAATATATCAATACTCTACTAATGCTTAAAGAAAAAATGCACAAATAATAGGTCATTTGATACCGCTTTTAAAATACTCGTCAATTTTATTTTAAACTATTTATGCCAAAATTGATTAGTGACTATAGTATTTATTCAACTAAATAAGTATCTAAATTATTTTTCGATAAGTATTTAATACTCTATTAATTGTTTAGCCTATGACAGTAATATGACATTAATCATAAATCACTTTAACTATTGTCATAGATTAGAGTTGATGAGCCATTTACTTTTACTAAATAAATTTTGATTGTACTGACTGATAAAGTAATGTTTATTTCAAAAAAACAATAATATGGGAGATAATAACAATTCTAACAACAAATCGCGGCGTTCATTTCTAACCGGCGGTCTGGCTGACAAGTCTAAAAAAGATACCATAAAAATGCTTACTGCCGATGGCAAAATTGTTGAAATAGACAGGGCAGTTGTGGAAGCTGCTTCTACAAAACAAAAAGCAACCAACAAGGAAATATACCAGTGGATGAACAATCCTTCAAAAAACGACGACTGATTTTTATTACTCATTTTTTTAAAGAAAAATAATGATACAGGAAGAAAAAATTGATAAGAGCCGGCGGGACTTTTTAAGAACTGCTGCCGTAGCAACGGTTGTAACTGCTGCATGTGGTAGTGCAGTTTGTTCCTGCTCTTCCAAAAATACAACTGTAACCGAAAAGGTAAGACTATTATCACCGGATGGGGAAATTGTAGAAATAGATTCTGCATATCTTAATCATCAGGAGCATATGGCTATTGTTTCTAAGCTAGAGGCAAGACAAGGAATAGCTGGAAAGAGATTTGTTATGGTAGTAGATTTAGCGCTTTGTAAGAATGCACGTAAGTGTATTACCGCTTGTCAAAAATGGCATTATCGTCCGGAAGATACTGAGTGGCTAACTGTAAAACTAATGAAGGACAGCGAAAAGGCTGCTCCTTATTGGTTTCCAAAACAATGTTTTCACTGCGATAATCCTCCTTGCGTTAAAGTATGTCCGGTTGATGCTACTTTTAAAAGACAAGATGGACTTGTGTTGATAGATAATGAAAGGTGTATTGGCTGTAAATTCTGTATGGCAGCTTGTCCTTATTCAACCAGGGTATTTAACTGGGATGAACCAGAAATGCCTTTCAGTGTTCAAAATTTGGAGTATTCGCCAGAAACTGGAATTCCAGCAAAGGTAGGCACAGTTGAAAAATGTGATTTCTGTCCAGACAGAGCAAGAGAAGGGCTGCTTCCGCCATGTGTTGAAGCTTGTCCTAATGGTGTGTTTTATTTTGGTGATGAAAATGAAGATACTGTAACCAATGGCTCTGAAACAGTCAGCTTTAGCCAGTTGATAAAGGACCGTGCTGCATACAGATTTTTGGAAGAACTTGGAACCAAACCAAGGGTATATTATCTACCTCCAAAAGACAGACAGTTTCCAGTTGAAAGAGGATATGAGAATCTTCCTGACAATTTGAAAGCAAGATTTAAAGATATCATGGAGCCTGGTAAATAATCCTGATTAAGAGGATATTTAATATCATTTTTAAAGAATAATAATTATGGAACTTAATTCATATCAACAGGAAGCCTTCAATTATCAACGGCCCAATATTGAAAAATTTGGGAAAAAGAATTGGATGTGGACTATTTTCTTTCTGCTATGGATAGCAGTAGGTGGTTATGCGCTTTATTTACAAATTGCCAAAGGTCATAGTGTAACGGGTATGCGAGACAATGTAGTTTGGGGTTTATTTATTGTAAACTTTATATTCTTTATTGGACTTAGTTATGCCGGTGCTATTATTTCGGGGCTACTTCATTTATTTCATGTGCCATGGGGTAAACCAATCATAAGACTTGCTCAAATAATGACCGTTGTTTCTGTTATTGTTGGCCCAATATTTATTTTATTATGTATCGGCCGCCTCGACAGGCTTCATCATTTGTTTATATATCCTAGGCTACAGTCTCCTATGACATGGGACGTTTTAGCTATTCTTACTTATTTGGTAGGAAGTGTTCTGTTCCTTTATATGGCTTTAATAAAAGATTTTGCAGTTTATCGTGATGCAAAATTAAATATTCCAAAGTGGAGACAAAAGTTATATAAAATTCTGGCTATTGGATATAGAGGCGGAGCAAGCCAGAAAAGACACTTAATCATTTCTCAAAATCTGTTGGCAATTATTATTATACCGCTATCTATCATGGTAAGTTCAATTCTGTCATGGGTATTTGGTATGACACTTCGTCCGGGATGGCATAGTACTATTTTTGGACCATATTTCGTTTTAGGAGCGCTTTATTCCGGAACAGGGGTATTAATTGTAGCCATGTGGGGATATAGAAAAATGTACAATCTGAAAGATTACTTTACGGATAAACATTTTAAAAATCTTGGTTATTGTATGATGGTATTGGCTGCGGGTTATGGTTATTTTACTTTCTCAGAATATTTTACAAGCTGGTTCGGATCAGCTAAATGGGACAGTGATGTGATTAATAAACTTTTTAATACAGCAGAATATGGATGGTGGACATTTGGCGCTAATGTATTAGGCATTTTATTGCCCATTCTTATAGTTGCATTACCCCAAACAAGAAAACCAAAATGGATAACGCTGGCTGCTTTCTTAATGGTATTTGCGCTATGGGTAAAACGTTACCTTATTATAGTTCCGACACTGGAAACTCCTGCTTTGCCAATGCAAGATATTAGAATGGAGTATGTGAAATATACTGCAACCTGGCCTGAGTGGGCACTAACTTTTGCAGGTATTGCCACATTTCTTCTATGTTTCACATTGTTTTCAAAGTTTGTAACTGTGGTTCCTGTTTCCGATTTAGAAGATTCAAATCAAGTCACAAAATCTGAAGCAAAAACAGAAGTCGAAAAAAGATAAAGTACAACTTGCTTAAAAATATTCAAATGAAATCAGTTTCAACAACAATAGCAATCAGAAAAAAAATTTGGCAGTTAATAATAATCGCAGGCCTGCTAACTATGTTGCATATTCCGGGAGCGATGTATGCTCAAACCGATAGCGCCAAAACCGAAGCACCTGCGGTAGAAGAAGAGTCTTCTATGATATCTCCTTCGCTCGAATTTTTTACAGTTCAGAAATCAAACAATACCATTGATCTTAAAGCAGGTCTTAAGGCTAAAGTAAAAGGTACTTTTTATAATCTGCCTTTAATTAAAATTACTTTTGTGCAGGTTACAGAAGCAGGTGATAAAGAACTTGGTTTTGTAATTACCGACAGAGCAGGTAAGGCTGTTTTTAATGTAAAATCCGACTCCCTTATAACTGATAAGGAAGGTAAGTTGAATTTTAAAGCAGTGTATGCAGGTAATAAACAAATGGATGCTGCAGAAGAAGAGGTAATTATAAAAAAAGCAAGGCTTGAAATAACTCCGGTTAAAGAAGATTCTCTTTTAAGCGTTACTATAAAATTAATCGATGTTGGAACTGGCACAGAAGTTCCTGTGCCCGAAACTGCTATTGGCGTTTTTATACATCGTTCATTCAATCCATTAAAAATTGGAGAAGGAACAACCGATGAAGCAGGTGAAGCATCTGTAGAAGTTCCAAACAATTTGCCAGGTGATGCAAAAGGAAATATTACACTTTTAGCAAAGCTGGACGAGAATGAGATTTATGGCAACCTTGAAGCATCTGTAGAACAGAAATGGGGAACCGTTGTTTCTGATAAAATTGAAGATCAACCAAGGGCATTATGGAGTTCCCATCCACCTATATGGATGTTGGTTACTTTTATATTGTTAATGGCTGCAGTGTGGGGGCACTATGTTGTAATTGTTTATCAATTGTTAAGACTTAGAAAAGAAGAACCACATCCTGTAACTGATAATTAAAATTCGTAACTTTATTCTCTGATTATAAACATTAAAAACTTAAAAATAGAAAAACATGAAAAAGAAATTCTCCGTACTTATGGCAAGTTTATTTGTACTTGCGTTGTTGTCTTTTATCCCTAAAACTTCAGAGCAAAAGCCATGGCCAGTTCCTGATGCTGCTAAAAACAAAGCGAATCCTTTAAAAGGGGATGCTGCATCTGTGGCAACAGGGAAAACTTTATACAACCAACATTGTAAGTCATGTCATGGTACAAAAGGTAAAGGAGATGGCACTAAAGCTTCTCAGTTAGATACTGAGTGCGGCGATTTTACAAAAGATCTTGCACCTCAAACTGACGGCGCTTTATTTTATAAAACATCTGAAGGACGTAAAGACATGCCTTCCTACAAAAAGAAAATACCAGATGCTAATGATATTTGGGCAATTGTAAATTATATGAGAACATTTAAATAAGGGCTCTTTTACTTAACAATTGATTACAATTCTTTAAATGTCCATCTCCACCCGGAGATGGACATTTTCATTTAAGCTATTTTATACAATTTGTGCTGAGAAAGAAAACTGTATTTTTGCTGTTATTATTGATTGTTATTTTAAGTACTTAACTGATTATATTTCATGCCATTTACCACAAAGAATAAAATTCGCATAGTTACTGCTGCAGCCCTTTTTGATGGTCATGATGCAGCTATTAATATCATGAGGCGAATTCTGCAAAGCAAAGGTGCCGAGATTATTCATCTTGGGCACAACAGAAGTGTTGCTGAAATTGTAGAATGTGCAATAGAGGAAGATGTACAAGGAATTGCTATAACAAGTTATCAGGGAGGTCATGTGGAGTTCTTTAAATACATGAAAGATCTTCTGAACGAAAATGGTTGTAATCATATTAAAATATTTGGAGGGGGAGGAGGTACCATTCTTCCTGCTGAAATTGAGGATTTACACAATTATGGGATTACTAGAATTTACAGCCCCGATGATGGTCGTAAAATGGGGTTGGAAGGAATGATTGAAGATGTAATAAAAAGTTGTGATTTTAAACTGGAAGATAAAGGGGATTACAGCGCTGCTATGACTTTGGGAGAAGTTAAAGATGTAAGAAAAATAGCAAGAGAAATTACCAATGTTGAGAATGGTATTAATTTGAGTGAAGATGGATTGGGTTTAATGAATACTAATATTCCCGTACTTGGTATTACTGGAACTGGCGGAGCAGGAAAATCCTCTGTTACAGATGAAATTGTACGCCGTTTTTTAAATAATTATACAGACAAAACGATTGCTGTTATTTCTGTAGATCCAAGTAAGAAAAAAACGGGTGGTGCATTATTAGGTGACCGAATTAGAATGAATGCAATCTCTTCTCCAAGAGCTTATATGAGAAGCCTTGCTACAAGAGAAAGCGATGTCGCACTGAGTCAGTACGTGCAGCAGGCCATTGATATTTGCCGCGTAGCAAATTTTGATTTTATTATTTTAGAAAGTGCTGGTGTTGGGCAAAGCGATGCTTCTATTTTAGATTATTGCAATGTGAGCATGTATGTAATGACACCGGAATACGGAGCTCCTTCTCAACTGGAAAAAATAAATATGCTGGATTATGCAGACATTATTTGCTTGAATAAATTTGACAAAGCAGGAGCGTTGGATGCTTTACATGATGTGCGCAAACAATATAAACGCAACCACAATTTGTGGGATGCTAAGGACGAAGATCTTCCTGTAGTGGGTACTATTGCAGCACAATTTAATGACATTGGAGTAAATGAATTGTTTGAACGCCTGATGGAAAAAATTGAAACTAAAACAGGTGTCATTTTTAATGGTGTACTACAGCATCATACACATACAAAAGAAACCAGTAGTCAGTCTACCATTATTCCACCTAAGAGAGTCAGGTATTTATCTGAAATAGCGGAAGGTATTGCAGAATTTGATAATTGGGTAAATGAACAGTCTGTGGTTGCAAGACAATTGTATCAGATAACCGGCGCTATAAAGGCCTTGTCAAAAGTTAAATCGTTGCCTGCTGTTGAGGAACTAACAAAAATTAAAAATAATTTAGAGGCGCAGTTAGATCCCAATTGTAAAAAACTTCTTGATAATTGGCCAGCAACTCAGGATCGATACAGAAAAGCATTTTATGAATTTACAGTTAGAGATAGAGTAATCAAACAACCACTTACCTATACAAGTTTGTCCGGTACCGTTTTACAAAAAGTGTTGTTGCCAAAATACAGTGACTGGGGTGATATATTAAAATGGCAATTGCAGGAAAATGTGCCGGGTGAGTTTCCTTTCACTGCAGGTGTTTTTCCTTTAAAAAGAGAAGGAGAAGACCCTACAAGGATGTTTGCAGGAGAAGGCGGCCCCGAAAGAACTAACAGGCGTTTTCATTATGTGAGTATGGGGCAGCCTGCAAAGCGTCTCAGTACTGCATTTGATAGCGTAACCTTATATGGAGAAGACCCTGCTTATAGACCAGATATATATGGTAAAGTTGGTAATAGCGGGGTAAGCATTGCTACTGTTGACGATGCCAAAAAATTGTACAGTGGATTTGATCTTTGCGATCCAAAAACTTCGGTAAGTATGACCATCAATGGTCCCGCCCCTATGCTACTTGCATTTTTTATGAATACGGCTATTGATCAGCAATGTGAAAAATATATTATTGAAAATAATTTAAGGGATGAGGTAAACAGAATTATTGAATCTAAATATAAGCCTGAATCACTTCCGAGATATGCAGGAACAGATGGTCTTGCTATTATACCTGAAAAGGGAATGCTTACAGGTTCTTTGCCTGGCGAAAGTAACGGTCTGGGCTTACGCTTGCTTGGATTAAGTGGTAAAGATGTATTGCCTGCAGATGTTTATGAAAAGATAAAAGCAAAAGCGCTAAGCACAGTAAGGGGTACTGTACAGGCAGATATATTAAAAGAAGATCAGGCCCAAAACACCTGTATTTTTTCAACAGAGTTTGCTTTAAAACTAATGGGGGATGTGCAGCAATATTTTATTGATCATGCTGTTCAAAATTTTTACAGTGTAAGTATCAGTGGTTATCATATTGCAGAAGCTGGGGCTAATCCTATTACCCAGTTGGCTTTTACACTATCAAATGGGTTTACTTATGTAGAGTATTACTTGAGCCGTGGAATGCATATAGATGATTTTGCGCCTAACCTTTCTTTCTTTTTTAGCAATGGGATGGATCCTGAATACAGTGTAATTGGACGTGTTGCCAGGCGTATCTGGGCAAAAGCTATCCGAAATAAATACAAAGGAAATGAACGCAGTCAAAAACTTAAATACCATATTCAAACATCTGGCCGCTCACTGCATGCACAGGAGATAGACTTTAATGACATACGCACAACGTTGCAGGCACTTTATGCTATTTATGACAACTGCAATTCTTTGCATACAAATGCTTACGACGAAGCTATTACAACGCCTACGGAAGAAAGTGTTAGAAGGGCAATGGCCATTCAGCTGATTATAAACAGAGAATTGGGTACTGCAAAAAATGAGAATCCTAATCAGGGGGCTTTTTTGATTGAAGAAATGACAGATATTGTTGAACAGGCGGTACTTACAGAGTTTAATCGGATAACAGACCGAGGTGGTGTTTTGGGGGCTATGGAGCGTATGTACCAGCGTAATAAAATTCAGGAAGAAAGTTTGTATTATGAAACTTTAAAGCATACGGGAGAATATCCAATTGTTGGTGTCAATACTTTCTTAAGTAAAAATGGGTCACCTACTATTTTGCCATCAGAAGTGATCAGGAGTACCACAGAAGAAAAAGAATTTCAGATAAAAACACTGGAAGCGTTTCATAACCGCCATGCCGACAAGTCCGAAATAATGCTCTCTCGTTTACAACAGGTGGCTATAGACAATGGTAATCTGTTTGAGGAACTTATGGAGACTGTTAAATTTTGTTCTCTTGGTCAAATTACGAATGCTTTATATAGTGTGGGTGGTCAGTATCGAAGAAATATGTAGAAAAATATTTCAGTAAATAAAATATATAAAAAAGGGTTTCAATAAAATGAAACCCTTTTTTAATTCTTCAGGTGGTTACGAAACGCTTATTTGGCGTGCTCTAATTCCATTAATTCTGAGTATAATTTCTGACTTTCATGAGTGAGTGCATCAAAGTTGATGTTTAGTAGCGGAATCAGGTCAATCAGTGTATTAATCCTTCCTTCTGTTTGCAAAAACTTATTTAATACCACTACTTTTTTTTCCTGTAAAATACAATAGCCGCTTTGAAACGTACCTCTTTCATAACGGATAATGTACCCGCAATCTTCTATGATTTTTTCTACTTTATCTAATGTGTTTTGTGTAAATTTCATAATGCCAAACCTTGTTAAGGGCTTTTAAAGTTCAATAGTTGAATGCAACTTCCAATAATAGCAATGATTTAAAAAAAAACGTTCTCCACAAAATGTGGAATACATTTTTTAAAAATTGAAATAAGTTTCATTTAAAAAATACAAAACCTGCTATTTTGAAAAAGAGAATATTATTTATTCGTCATTCTCACTATAGGAACAATCATTTCCTCCAGGCTAATGCCGCCATGCTGAAATGTATTTTTATAATAATTTACAAAGTGATTGTAATTGTTGGGATAGCATAAAAATAAATCGCCTTTAGCAAAAATAAAGGTAGAGTTTACATTGGGTACCGGCAGTCCCGCTTCTTTTGGATCCCTAAAGGCTAATACATCTTTGGGTTCATAATTCAAATTTCTGCCATGTTTATAGCGAAGGTTCGCAGTTGTTTGTTTATCTCCAATTACTTTTACTGGAGTCTTTACCCTCGTTGTGCCATGATCGGTTGCCACAATTAGGTTTAGTTTTTTGTCTGCAATTCTTTTCAAAGCATGATGTAGCGGGCTATGTTCAAACCAGCTTTGGGTAATGCTTCGATAACTGGTTTCGTCTCCAGCTAGTTCTTTTAAAACCTCCATTTCGGTTCGAGCATGACTAAGCATATCTACAAAATTGTATACGATTACATTTAAATCATTGTCGAGCATGTTATGGATATTATCCACCATTTTTTGCCCGTCATTGTTGTTAGTGATTTTTGTGTAGGAGTATTTTATATCGCCTTTCCCCAGTTTTTTTAATTGTGCTTTTAAAAATTCCTCTTCATATAAATTTTTACCTCCTTCTTCATCATCATTTTTCCATTGTTGCGGAAATTGTTTTTCTATGTCAATAGGAAGTTGGCCTGCAAAAATGGCGTTTCTAGCATATTGTGTGGCAGTAGGCAATATAGAGTAAAAGGTTTCTTCTTCTTGAATCCTGAAACTTTCGGCAAAAATGGGTTGAATTGTTTTCCATTGATCATAGCGCAAATTGTCTATTAGAACAAAAAACAATGGAGTACCTTTCTCTAGGTGGGGTAGTACTTTAAATTTAAGAAGATTATGGCTCATGATAGGAGCATCTATACTTTTAGGGGAAACCCAAGAGGCATAATTTTTTGAAATAAATTTAAAAAATTCTGTATTAGCTTCCTGTTTTTGAGTAGCAAATACTTCCTGCATTTCGGGGCTATCGCTTTTTTTCATCTCCAATTCCCAATAAACCAATTTTTTGTATAGGTCCATCCATTCTGTATAATTAGGATTGCTGTTTAATGCCATAAATAAACTGCGAAACTCCTGCTGGTAGGCACTGGTAGTTTTTTCTGCCACCAGTCTTTTATTATCAATAATTTTTTTAAGGCTAAGCCAAACCTGGTTTGGGTTTACTGGTTTTATCAAGTAATCGCTTATTTGGCTGCCAATAGCTTCATCCATCAAATTTTCAGCTTCATTTTTTGTAATTAAAACAACTGGTAAGTTGCTGTTAATTTCTTTCATTTGTTGCAAAACCTGTAATCCTGTTATACCTGGCATTGTTTCATCCAGCAATACAACATCTACTATATTGTCTTTAATATATTCAACACCATCAAAACCATTAGTTTTGGTGGCTACATTGTAACCTTTGTTTTCTAAAAAAATGATCTGCGACTTTAGGCTATCAATCTCATCATCTACCCACAAAATTTTAGCTATGCTCATAATTATTTTTTAATGAATTTAGGATTAACTATCTGTTTTAGGGCATTTGGAATAAAGATATACATCGTCATTATTATAAATGTAAAATCACCAATCAACTCCTACTCACAAATTTAATTTATTAAAAATAGGCTTTGTAGCTTTGTAATAGTTTTAACATATCAATCTAAAGTCATTATTCATGCCTTTTCATAAAATAATTAATGATCCTGTTTATGGATTTATTACGATAGATGACGAGTTGATCCTTCAGCTCATTGCACATCCTTATTACCAGCGTTTGCGTCGTATTCATCAGATGGCTATGGCTCATCTGGTTTATCCTGGAGCTGTTCATACCCGGCTTCATCATTCTTTAGGAGCTTACCATTTAATGCGATGTGCCTTGATAGAACTTACCAGCAAGGGAATTGAGATCAACCAAGAAGAACAGCAGGCAGCAAAGGTTGCAATCCTTTTGCATGATATTGGACACGGACCATTTTCGCATGCCCTAGAACAAACGCTTGTAGAAGGGATGCACCATGAAGAGATATCATTGCTTATAATTAAAGACCTGAATAAACAATTTAATGGGCAATTGGATATGGCCATCGAAATTTTTACAGACAATTATCCAAAAAAATTCCTTCACCAGTTGGTAAGTGGACAGTTGGATGTTGACAGGATGGACTACCTTACAAGAGATAGTTTTTTTACTGGTGTAATTGAAGGAGCAATAGGCTATGACCGCATTTTAAAAATGCTAACGGTGCATAATGGAGATTTGATGATTGAGGAAAAGGGCATTTATTCAATAGAAAAATTTCTGGTAGCACGCAGGCTCATGTATTGGCAGGTATACCTCCATAAAACAGTAGTTAGTGCCGAACAGATGCTGAAGCGAATAATTAATAGAGCAAAGCTTGTAAAAGCCACCTGCCACGAACCATTAAATAGTTTTATTAATGAACCTCTTGAAAATGTAACTTTAGAACAGTTTTGCAGCATTGATGATTATGATGTACTGGTTGCAATAAAAAGCTGGTGTCTTCATCCAGATAAGGTGCTGTCTATTCTGTGTAGAGGTATAGTTGACCGTAATTTATTAAAAGTAAAATATGCCGCTGAACCTTTTGATACGGTTCCTGTGAAGGAAAAGACAATTGAAATTGCTCAGCGGCTGAATATTACAGAGGAGGATGCAGAATGGCTTGTTTTTACAGGGGAAGCTATCAGCAGCACCTATAATTTTGAGCATGAACATATTTATATTTTATTTAAAGATGGAACTGTAAAAGATATTTCTGAAGTAGATAATGCCCTTATAAATGAAAATCTGAGGGGCAAGGTTAAAAAATATTACATTTGTTATTTAAGATAGCAGTTAGCTATTTGCTTTTAGGTATAAATCATTCGTGATTAAGCTGACAGCTAATGGAAAACAGCCAAAAGCAAAAAAAATATGCAATTCAGTGCAGCGCAAATCGCAGCCATCATAAATGGAAAAATTGACGGAGACGCTTCTACGGCAGTAGATTCTTTTGGAAAAATTGAAGAGGCCAGAGAAGGCCAGCTTTCCTTTCTGGCCAATCCAAAATATGAAGATTTTTTATATACAACTGGAGCTTCTATTATTATTGTAAATGAGACGCAGCAATTAAAACAATCCATTTCAGCAACTTTATTACGTGTGCCTGATGCATATATAGCATTTGCTACATTACTGGATACATATCAACAATTAAAAAATCAACAACTTAGCGGAATTCAGGAACCGGTTTACATAGATAAGACTGCCAGCATTGGTAAAAATGTATATGTAGGTGCTTTTGTTTATCTGGGAGAAAATGTAACAATCGGAGATGATGTAAAGATTTTTCCAAATAGTTTTATCGGCAATAATGTTACAATTGGAACAGAAACCATTATTCATGCGGGGGTAAAAATTTACAGAGAATGTGTTATTGGAAATAAAGTAACCATTCATGCAGGAACTGTTATAGGAAGCGATGGATTTGGCTTTGCCCCTCTGGCAGATGGCACATTTAAAAAAGTTCCTCAAATTGGTAATGTGATTATCGAAGACAATGTAGAAATTGGAGCAAATGCAACAATCGACAGGGCTACTATAGGGTCAACAATTATACGGGAAGGAGCAAAACTGGATAATCTAATACAAGTAGCTCATAATGTGGAAGTTGGAAATAATTCAGTAATAGCAGCTCAGGCGGGTGTTAGCGGCAGTACAAAAATTGGCAACAACGTAATGATTGGTGGTCAGGCAGGAATAGTTGGCCATATTCAAATTGCAGATGGAGCCAAAATAAATGCGCAAAGTGGCGTAAGCAAGAGTATAAAATCCCCCAACACAGTTGTTACTGGTTCACCGGCACACGAATATGCTGCGGCATTACGCAGCCAGGCACTAAGCCGAAAATTACCTGAATTGGAAAAAAGACTTTCTGATTTGGAGCGTTTGGTTAAATTAATTCATGCCAGCGAATAAAAATCTTCTCCCACTTTATTTATTTATCCAATATGTAAGATTTAGCTAATTGATTGATTAAACTGTCTTTCAATCCTTTCTGCATTAACAAAATCGGATTCTTTTCATACTTTTGCAGCTATGGACTTAATGAAAGGATGCGAACAAGATTTTCAACACACTATTAAAGAAGAGCTTACTATCTCTGGCGCTGGTATTCATACAGGTCAGGCAGTAACAATGAGGTTAAAAGCTGCTGAACCAAATACTGGTATTCAGTTTCAAAGGGTAGATCTTCCTGAAAAAACGATTATTAAGGCTGATGTAGATAATGTTATCGAAACCAACAGAAGCACTACACTTGAATCAAATGGAGCGAGGGTAAGTACTATTGAACATCTAATGGCTGCTTTAGTGGGTATGCAGATAGACAATGTGCTAATTGAACTAGATGGCGAGGAAGTTCCTATTTTGGATGGTAGCAGTGAGCCTTTTGTAAAAGAACTGCAAAAAGTGGGTGTTTTAAAACAGAATGCGCCTAAAATTTATTACGATATTACTCATAACATCACTTTTGTTGATGAGGATAAAAAAGTGGAAATGGTTGCATTACCATATCACGAATACCGTATCAATACACTAATTGATTTTAACTCGCCGGTATTGGGTACACAGCATGCCGATTTGAAAAATATATCTCATTTTAATGAGGAGATCGCATCCAGCAGAACTTTTTGTTTCTTTCACGAACTGGAAGCATTGCTGAATAACAATTTAATTAAGGGTGGTGATATCAATAATGCAATAGTAGTTGTAGACAGGCCTGTAAATGATGATCAGGTACAACGAATTTCAAAAATATTTAATAAGCAAGATGTGAAAGTTAGCGAGGAAGGGATTTTAAACAACCTTCAGTTACGCTATCCAAATGAGCCTGCACGACATAAGCTACTAGATGTTGTAGGCGATCTTGCGCTGGTTGGTTATCCCTTTAGGGCACATATTATTGCCAACAGGCCAGGCCATGCAAGCAATGTAAAATTTGCAAAAAAAATAAAGGAGCATATTAAAAAGAACAGGTTACGTCAGGATGTCCCAAAATATGATGTAAACCAGGTTCCTTTTTACGATACCCAAACCATTCAAAAAATTCTGCCTCACAGGTATCCTTTTTTATTGGTTGATAAAGTAATGGAGCTTACCGAAAAATGTGTAATAGCCATAAAAAATGTAACATACAACGAGCCTTTTTTTCAGGGTCATTTTCCGGGTAATGCAGTAATGCCGGGGGTTTTACAGGTAGAGGCACTGGCTCAGGCCGGCGGTTTTCTTGCTATTCCACGGGATTCTGAAGATCAGTATGATACTTACTTTTTGAAAATTGAAAATTGCAAATTCAAACAAAAAGTTGTTCCTGGAGATACCCTAATTTTAAAGATGGAACTGATGCACCCCATCAGAAGAGGTATTTGTGAAATGAAAGGGACTATATTTATAGGAGATAAAGTAGTAACAGAGGCAATATTGGTTGCACAAATTGTAAAAAGACCTAAAGTATAAATATGATTAGTCCCCTTGCACATATCAGCCCGAATGCTACTTTGGGTAACAATGTAAAAGTAGACCCGTTTGTGGTAATTCATGATGACGTGACCATTGGAGACGACTCCCATGTTATGTCTGGCGTGGTTATTATGAGTGGAACTACGATTGGAAAAGGTTGTCTCATTTTTCCGGGTGCTGTTTTGGGTGCCATTCCACAAGATTTGAAATTTGTAGGAGAAAAAACTACAGTGGAAATTGGTGATTATACAACAATCAGAGAATGTGTTACTATTAACCGTGGTACAAAAGATAAATGGAAAACTGTGGTTGGGAAACATTGTTTGCTGATGGCTTATGCTCATGTAGCACATGACTGTATATTAGGCGATCATGTTATTTTGGCCAATAGTGTTCAGCTAGCTGGACATGTAGAGGTAGGTGATTATGCAATCATTGGTGGCATGGCTGGCGCTCCACAGTTTTGCAAGATTGGGGCACATACCTATGTAGCCGGGCACTCTGTAATTAATAAAGATGTTCCTCCTTTTATTAAAGCCGGCCGCACCCCTATTAGTTTTGCCGGCGTAAATTCTGTAGGGCTTCAGCGCAGGGGTTTCAGCAATGAAACCATTAATGCCATTTTAGAAATTTACCGTACTATTTATAATAAAGGACTCAATACCTCACAGGCGCTTGAGTTTGTTGAGCAACAATTACCTCCTTGTGCTGAGAAAGATTTAATTGTCAAGTTTGTAAAAGAAAGCAAAAGAGGTATTATAAAAATTTTAGGCAAAGGAGATTTAGATGAAAATTAGTTTGCATAATGTGGGCAAACGATATAACAGGGAGTGGATTTTCAGACACTTTAGTTTTGAGTTTGCTACAACTGGTTCTTATGCCATTACGGGCGCCAACGGTTCTGGTAAATCAACGCTGCTGCAGGTAATAGCTGGAGCTACCATGCATAGCGAAGGGGAATTGGCATATAAAAAAAATGATGGGGGTATTATAGAACAGCCATATCGTCAAATTGCAATTGCAGCTCCTTATCTCGAATTAATTGAAGAGTTTACTGCAACAGAATTATTGAATTTTCATACTGGATTTAAAAAATTAACCGCTACTATTCCTGAAATATTACAATCTGTAAATCTGGAGAAAGCTGCCCAAAAACAGATTCGTTATTTTAGCAGCGGTATGAAACAAAGGCTTAAACTAGCACAGGCTTTTTTTTCTGAATCAGATGTTTTGTTTTTGGATGAACCAACTACCAACCTCGATAGCGAAGGCACATCCCTTTATCAAAACCTCGTAAAAAACCATGCTGGTACTCGCCTTCTGCTCATCAGCAGCAATGTGCCAGAAGAATATGCTTTTTGTAATGAGGTGATCAAAATTGAGGAGTATAAATAATCTTATCTTCTGCTTGCAATCAACAAATTCAAATCTGTATATTTTAGATCAAACCTTTCGCTCAAGTGAAAATTGGTTAAACTTCCTTTAAATAAATAAATTCCAGTGCGGATATTTATTTTATACCAAATCACATTGTCTATCCCCCCGTCTTCTGCAGTTTCCAGTAGCAATGGCATTAATACATTACTGATGGCCTGAGATGCAGTTCTTGCAAAACCACTTGGAATATTAGGCACACAGTAATGAATCACATCATATTTTTTAAATACCGGTTTTTTGTGGGTTGTTACCATACTTGTTTCAAAACAACCTCCATGGTCAATACTAACATCTACAATCACTGTTCCTGGTCGCATGGCTGCTACCATCTCTTCGCTCACAACAATTGGTGTTCGGCCACCCGCTCCGCTAAGGGCGCCTACTGCTACATCACAGGTTTTTAATTGTTTGCCTAATATTTTTGGTTCAATAACGGAAGTCCACATACGAACGCCGATATTGTTTTGTAATCTTTTTAAACGGTAAATGCTGTTATCAAAAACCTTAACGCTGGCACCCATCGCCAATGCAGTTCTTGCGGCGTATTCGCCCACAATACCAGCTCCTATGATAACTACTTTTGTAGGGGGGATACCACTTATACCTCCTACTAAAACACCTCTTCCATCATTGGCACTGCTTAGGTACTGGCCGGCGATGAGCATTACGGCACTGCCCGCTATTTCGCTCATGCTTCTAACAATTGGATTATGCCCACCAGCATCTTTCAAATTCTCAAAACTAAGAGCCGTAATTTTTTTACTCATCATTTTTTCCAGAATTTCTCTTTTCATTACTGCCAGGTGAATCGGAGAAATTACATATTGATTGGGTCTTAAAAATTCGCAATCTGCATCACTTACCGGTGCACTTTTAACAATGATCTCACTGTCAAATACCGACTTCTTATCGTATAATATTTGGGCACCAGCCTCGCTGTAATCATTGTCACTATAATTAGCCCCCTCGCCAGCCTTTGTTTCTACATTCACCTGGTGGCCATTGGCAACTATTACAGCTACAGCTTCAGGCGTAAGTGCTATACGGTTTTCATTAAATGAATCTTCTTTAGGAATTCCAATCGTTAGAGATTCGGTTTTTGGTTTAACATCTAATGTCTCTTCAAGAGTTTCATAAGTTAAAGAAGGAGAAACAAATGGTTTAACTGTTGCCATAATATTATAAAAATTGATATAGATGCTTTAAATGCCGATTATACAAATTACTATTTTATTTGCAGCTTTCGTTCAATATTACCTGTTGAAGATAAATAGCAATGAATAGTGCTTTCCGGGAATAGTGCCGGTGCTTTTTCTGGCCATTCTACAAAACAATAATTACCCGAATAAAAACATTCTTCAACACCTGCCATAATTGCCTCTTCTTGATCCTTAAGCCTATAAAGATCCATGTGGTATAAAGTTTTACCATCCTTTGTTTTATATTGATTGATGATAGAGAAAGTGGGACTACTTACAGTATCAGTTACCAGTAGTTGCCTGCACAAGGCATTGATAAAAGTAGTTTTACCAGCTCCCATTTCGCCATGAAATGCAATCACCCGATGTTCTTTGATTTCATTTAAAAAACTGGCTGCCGCTTCGTTAATTTTTTCTAAACTGAATTTTGAATCCATGATGCAAAGATATTTTCATAAATAGTAAAAAGTTGAGCTCTGCTTAAGATATTTTTGCATTATGGAAAAAGTAGACTGGAAAGTAGAAGGCATGACCTGCAGCAACTGTGCTTTAAGTATTTCTAAATATTTGAATAAAGAAGGAGCCACAGAGGTAAAAGTGAATCCAATTGATGGAGCAGTGAGTTTTACTGTGGCAGAACAACAATCCCTCCCGGGGTTAAAAAAAGGTATTCATTCTCTGGGATATAATGTGCTGGGGGATAATAATCAGCAAGAAAATAATAAAGCCAAGGGTTGGTCAACATTATTATCATCTAATAAAAAGCGGCTGTTATTCTGTCTTCCTTTTACCCTGGTGCTTATGCTTCATATGGTTGAAAAGTGGATTCATTTACATTGGTTAATGAATCCGTGGATCCAATTATTACTTTGTCTTCCAGTATTTATTGTGGGAATGCTATTTTTTGGCAGGAGTGCCGTTAAGAGTATTGTAAATGGAATGCCGAATATGAATGTGCTGGTAGCCCTTGGTTCATTAGCAGCCTTTGTATATAGCCTTGTAGGTGCAGTGCTAGAATTGGGGCCTAATTATCTTTTTTTTGAAACAGCAGCTTCTATAATTACACTTGTTTTGCTGGGTAATTTTTTGGAAGAGGTATCCATTCAATCAACCCAGCGAGCGGTAAAATCTTTGGCTAAATCACAAAAAGTGATGGCTAATATGATTGCTTTTGATGATGAACATAAAGAAAATATTTTTCCAATAGAAAATACTCAGTTAAAAAGTGGCGACTTGATTCTGATTAAAAACGGAGAACCAGTTCCGATTGATTGTAAGATTTTATGGGGTGATGCTACAGTCAATGAATCTATCATTACTGGAGAAAGTTTACCGGTAAACAAGCAAAAAAAAGATTTTTTAATTGGAGGCAGTGTGCTGGAAAGTGGTTTGGTAAAGGCTCAAGTTACTGCTACTGGCAGTGATACCATACTTTCAGGTATATTAAAAATGGTGCAGGATGCACAGGGCGAAAAACCACCGATGCAAAAACTGGCCGATAAGATAAGTGCCATTTTTGTACCATTAGTGATAGGGTTCGCCTTGCTCACTTTTGTACTTAATTATACGGCATTTGATAAGAGTATAGGGACTTCATTAATGAGAGCTATTGCGGTACTGGTTATTTCATGTCCATGCGCAATGGGGTTGGCTACCCCTGCAGCAATTGCTGTAGGGTTGGGGCGTGCTGCCAAAAATGGTATTTTATTTCGCAATGCATCTAGTCTTGAATCTTTTAAAA
Organism: Chitinophagaceae bacterium; assembly: GCA_947504605.1. Taxonomy (GTDB): domain Bacteria; phylum Bacteroidota; class Bacteroidia; order Chitinophagales; family Chitinophagaceae; genus Ferruginibacter. Next base: position 6,688 of record CANNJE010000022.1, on the reverse strand, counting down.
CAATCCGCCAGATTGTATTTGATAAAACAGGAACCTTAACCACGGGGAATTTTGTAATTACAAATTATCAAACCAATGTTGATGATGTTTATTTCAGACAGATTGTATTTTCATTGGAAAAATTTTCGAATCATCCAATAGGAAAATCTATTGCTGCTCATTGGAAAACAAATAATGTCATTAATTGGAAAAATATTGAAGAGATAAAGGGTATTGGAATGAAAGCTGTCGATACTGAAGGGAATATTTTTGAAGCCGGCTCCAGTAAAATAATGGCCGATGGAAAAATCGATATCAACCATAATGTTTTTGTAACAAAAAATAACGAATTGTTGGGCTGGGTGGATGTAGGGGATGATATCAGGCCTGAAGCAAAGGAAGTAATACAATGGTTAAGTAGCCAAAATATCAAGACCATATTATTAAGTGGCGACCGTAAGGAAAAATGTGATATTGTTGCAAAGCAATTAGGTATCATTGAAGTAATAGCAGAGCAATCTCCCCTTCAAAAACTGGAAACCATCGCTGCATTAAATGCACAAATGCCTACAGCTATGGTGGGGGATGGTATTAATGATGCGCCAGCCCTGGCTAAAGCTACCCTTGGTATTTCATTGAGTGAAGCCACACAAATTGCTATGCAAAGCTCTGATGTGATTTTAATGGGGCATGGTTTAAAAAATTTACCCCAGGCGCTGGGGCTTGGTAGGCATACATATATTACCATCAAGGAAAATCTTTTCTGGGCTTTCATTTATAACATTGTAGCCATTCCTGTTGCTGCATTTGGATTGCTTACTCCAACTGTTGCCGCATTGGCAATGGGTTTAAGTGATGTGGTACTTGCAATTAACTCTGTGCGGTTGTTTGTAAAAAAGGTTTTATAACTTCAATCGTAATCTATAAAAGCATTTGGACGATATTCACAAAATATTAAAAAAATATTGGGGCTTTGATCAGTTTCGTCCAATGCAGGAAGAAATTATCAGGGCAGTCCTTGATAGGAAAGATACCCTTGCGCTCCTGCCAACAGGAGGAGGTAAATCAGTCTGTTTTCAGGTGCCAGCAATGGCAATGGATGGTATTTGTATTGTAATAAGTCCTCTTATTGCTTTAATCAAAGACCAGGTTGAGCAATTAAAAAAAAGAGGCATTCCGGTGTTGGCAGTTTATTCTGGTATGCATTATGTAGAAGTGAAAAAAACTTTGCAAAATGCCGCATTTGGGAATTATAAGTTTTTGTATCTAAGTCCGGAGCGTCTGGAAACAGATCTTTTCCTTGAATTTTTACCTGCTATTAAGCCTTGTCTTATAGCAGTCGATGAAGCACATTGTATTTCTCAGTGGGGCTACGATTTCAGGCCTCCTTATATGCGGATTAATAATTTACGCCAGGAATTGCCTACTGTACCGGTCATAGCATTAACAGCATCGGCCACAAAAACAGTACAGGAGGATATTTGTGAAAAGCTGAATTTTAGTAAAGATTCATTAAGGTTTCAGCAATCATTTGAAAGAAAAAATCTTTCTTACAGTATATTTTCTCCTTCTGCTAAAGAAACAAAACTTCTAGAGATTTTAAATAATGTAAAAGGTACCGCTATTGTTTATTGTAAAAGCCGGAAACATACACAGCAGGTATCAGGTTTGCTAGGGATGAAAGGGCTTAGTGCCGATTATTACCATGCAGGTTTATCAGCGGAAGAACGAACCGCTAAACAGGAAAGCTGGATTAACAATCAAACCCGTGTAATGGTTTGTACCAATGCATTTGGAATGGGTATTGATAAGCCGGATGTTAGGGTAGTAGTGCACTATGATGTACCCGATTGTTTGGAAAATTATTACCAAGAAGCTGGCAGGGCAGGACGAGACGGAAAAAGGGCTTATGCAGTGTTGTTTTATCAACCCAATGAACTGGCAGATATGATAAAACTGGTAGCAATAAGGTATCCATCAGCGGAGCAGATAAAAAAAATATATACAGCCCTGATGAATCACTTACAAATTGCTGCTGGAGGGGGAGAGGGCAATAGCTATGATTTTGACACACCAGTTTTTGCACAGCATTTTAAATTAAATATACTGGAAGCAACCTATGGTATTCAGGCATTGGCACAGCAAGAGATTTTAAGTTTTAACGAAATATTTTTCAGGCCTTCTGCTGTAATGTTCACCGCATCTAAGAATGACCTGAGTGAATTTGAAAAGCTGCATCCGGAGTTGGAACCTATGATAAAAGCCTTGTTGAGGAGTTATGAAGGGATCTTCGATTTCTCCACAACCATTTATGAAGGACTGCTGGCTAAATTTCTTAAGACCGGGAAGGATCAGGTTATTCTACTACTGCGAAAATTACATCAATATGGAATCATTCAATACCAGCCGCCAACCGATAAGCCACAAGTATTTCTAATAAAAAGCAGGATGTATTCCGATGATTTTAAGATAGATGCACGTGCACTTGAGTTAAGAAAGCAGGAACATGAAAAAAGAATAACTGCTATTGCCGGTTATATCAACGATTCAAAATCATGTCGCAGTAATATGCTGGCGGATTACTTTGGCGCTCCACATGGACCCAAATGCAAAATCTGTGATAATTGTATTAATCACTCCCAACAGGATTTAAGTGCAGAAGAATTTCAGCATTTATATGAGCGTATCATTTCTCTTACCGGCAAAGAAACCATAGAAATAAATAAGTTAGTAAAGTTGCTAAAGCCAAATAAAGATTCACATGTGTGGCAGGCTATTCAGTATTTGCAGGCCGAAGACCTTATTATACAAGATTCAGAAGGATTTATTAAGGTTAAAATATGACTTTTCAAAATCAATAACTGGGTTTAGGGCATAAAAAAAGGGACCAAGATAGAAATCTAGTCCCGCTTTAAAATCCAATATCCTATGAAAAACCGATGTAAAGATAATAGGGAAAATACTATGAACCAAAGTTTTTTAAAAGTTTTTGTAGTCGATATACTACAAACGGTAGTTAAAATTCGGGTATTAACATTTAATTGAACTATTAAATCTTTGGCTTTTAATGGTTTAGGCAAGGATTGTTATTAAAACAAAAAAAAAACAAAAATTGAAAATATTTTAAAACCAACTGCTTTTTTTGGTAGACCTGCCACCAATACCCAAGGCGCCCAATAATGAACGGACAATAGTATTACCTGCAGTTCGGGCAATACTTTTTACAACAGAATTATTGGCTATTGTTTCAAAAGTAGAGGGCTCTTCCTTTTCTGTTTTTTTTGACACAGGCTTTTCATCTTCCTGTTTTTGTGCAGCTATTTCCAGTTTGGCAGATAATATCTCGTAGGCGCTATAACTATCAATTTCCTGGTTGTATTTAGCTACCAATTTACTTTTAGCGTTAATGGAGCTAATTTCTTCATCTGTTAATATATCCATTCTGCTCCTTGGCGAACATAACATTGTATGTGCCAATGGTGTCGGAATTCCTTTTTCATTCAGCATAGTTACCAATGCTTCTCCAATACCCAGCTCTGTTATAAGGTCTTCAGTTTTGTAAAAAGATGTTTCGGGATAGTTATCGGCTGTTTGTTTTATAACTTTTCTGTCTGCTGCAGTAAATGCCCTTAATGCATGTTGTATTTTTAAGCCCAATTGACCTAATACTGCGGCAGGAATGTCCATTGGGTTTTGGGTACAAAAGAAAATTCCCACACCTTTAGAACGTATCAGTTTAATGATGGTTTCAATTTGCTGTAATAATTCTGGGCTAGCTTCCTGAAAAATCAGGTGAGCCTCATCAATAAACATCACCAACTTTGGCTTGTCCAAATCGCCCTCTTCAGGACAGATAGCATATAATTCTGCCAACATCTGCAACATGAATGTAGAAAAGAGTTTGGGTCTGTCCTGCAAATCAGTAACTCTTAAAATGCTTATAATACCACGGCCATCGTCACTGATGCGCATCAGGTCTTCTACCTCAAAACTTTTTTCGCCAAAAAAAATATCAGCGCCTTGTTGCTGCAATTCTATTACTTTTCTGAGAATAGTGCCGGTAGATGTAGTAGAAATTTTTCCATAAAGTTTTTCAATTTCTGCTTTTCCTTCATTTCCCACATATTGTACTACTTTAATAAAATCGGCCAGGTTTAATAGTGGCATTTTGTTATCGTCGCAGTATTTAAATATCAAAGACACAATTCCCCCCTGCGTATCATTCAGTCCAAGTATTTTACTTAAAAGAACAGGTCCGAATTCACTTACAGTAGCCCTTATACGTACACCATCTTTACCTGTTAAGGATAATAGCTCACTGGGAAATGCCATGGGAGTATATGGCAGGTTCAGCCTTTGATATCTTTCTGTAAGTTTATCATTAATAGTTCCCTGAGCAGCAATACCGCTTAGGTCTCCCTTTATATCCATCAATAAAACAGGTACAGAGGCGTCACTTAAGAATTCGCTGATAGTTTGCAGTGTTTTTGTTTTGCCGGTACCTGTGGCTCCTGCAATAAGGCCATGCCTGTTCATCGTTCTAAGAGGCAGAAAAATGCCAGCTTCTTTTATAACTTCTCCATCCAATATTGCGGCACCAATTTGCACTGACTCACCTTTGAAGGTGTAGCCTTTTTTTATTTCTTCAATGAATATATTTTTATCAGCCATGTTTTATTTTTTTATGAAAGTTACAACCTTAAAAGTAAAATATTAATGGGATTAAAATGCAGGTTTAGTATTTTTGTATACCATGATAAAGATGTTCGCCATTGCAGCCATCCTGGCAGGAATGATTACCGTTCTTGGATTCTCTTTTAATGTGCCGGAGGAAACTATTAAGACCTCTGCTGAATTGGGTAAAAAATTATTCAGCGAAAAATTATTATCCAAAGATTCGAGTATCAGCTGCGCCAGTTGTCACAAAGCTGAGTTTGCTTTTGCAGATACCGCTGCATTTAGTACCGGCATTTATGGCAAACTTACAAATAGAAACACGCCTTCGGTTTTAAATATGAAAAACCGGCCCTATTATTTTTGGGATGGACGGGCTTCTACTTTAGAAGAACAGTCTTTGATGCCAATTGAAAATCCCAATGAAATGGGACTACCTATAAAAGAAGCCATTCAAAGACTCAATCAGTCTGAATCATACAAACGTTTGTTCAGAAAAATATTTAAGCAGTTGCCCAATGAAAAGAATTTAGGGGCTGCATTTGCCGCTTTTGAACAAACACTAGAAACCGTTGATAGTAAATTTGACGACTGGAGTAATAATATCTCCGATCTCTCTGTAGAAGAGGAAAGAGGTAGGGAACTATTTGTAGGAAATAAAGCCAAATGTTTTGATTGCCATTCTATGGAAGATTTTACTGATGACAGGTTTAAAAATATTGGATTGTATAATGGAAAAGAATTGTCTGATGCGGGACGTTATGAGATTACAAAAAAAGAGACAGACAAAGGTAAATTTAAAACCCCGGGCTTAAGAAATATTGCCGTTACAGGTCCTTATATGCATGATGGCAGATTTAAAACCCTGGAACAAGTGGTTTCTTACTATAATACACCCTTTATGTTTGTAGACGATCCGCTAAATATTGACACTACATTCAATAAGCCGCTCATGCTTTCGCAGCAGGAAAAGAAAGATCTGGTTGCTTTTTTAAAAACATTGACAGACAAAGCTTATATCAAAAGGTAAGGTTAACAAAAAATTAGGCATTATATTAGCAGTAGCAAATCAGGATTAATTTTATTTGTAAATAAACTAATAAGACATGGAAGCAGCTAAACCAAAAATTTTATTGTGCGAAGATGACACGAACCTTGGCATGGTACTTAAGAATTATCTTGAATTGAATGATTATGATGTAATCCTGGAAAGAGATGGCAGACTTGGTCTGGCTGCTTTTCAGCGAGAAAAATTTGATATCTGTTTGCTAGACGTAATGATGCCCAATATGGATGGATTTACAGTGGCCGAAGAGATCAGGGACATTAATCCGGATGTTCCACTGTTTTTCCTCAGTGCAAAAACAATGAAAGATGATATTATTCAGGGATATAGACTGGGTGCGGATGATTATATCACCAAACCATTTGACAGTGAGGTATTACTTCATAAGATCAAAGCTATTTTAAAACGCAATGAGGAGTCTCACAGAGAAGAGGCTAATGCAGAATTTGACCTTGGTACTTATCATTTTAATCCACGCCTGCGTGAATTAACGGTTAACGGTAAAGTGCAAACGCTTTCTCCTAAAGAAAATGAACTGCTTAAGATGCTGGCAGAATACAAAAACGATCTGTTGCCAAGAGAGGCTGCACTAAAAAAAATATGGGGCAGCGATACTTACTTCAATGGCCGCAGTATGGATGTTTATATTGCCAAGCTGCGTAAATATCTAAAAGAAGATACCAAACTGGAAATCGTGAATATTCATGGAAATGGATTCAGGCTGGTGGAATCAGAATAATTCTAAAAAAGGATAAAAAAATGCCGCTATTAAGCGGCATTTTTTATGCACCAAATAAATTATTCTGAAAACCTCCGGGAGGGATTGTCTTTTTCAAATGCTCGTAAGCTTTTGCCGTCACCTCTCTTCCCCTAGCGGTTCTTTGTAAAAATCCCTGCTGAATTAAAAATGGTTCATATACTTCTTCTAATGTGCCTGTTTCTTCACCTACTGCTGTTGCAATAGTGGTA
>CANNJE010000021.1 GCA_947504605.1 Chitinophagaceae bacterium | reverse complement strand
CTCGTTACAATTGCTGCATCTGATTGTGATAACAATTCGTATGTTTTATTTACAACGGATCCAACATTTGAATAGGGAGCGAGGAGTTCGGCATAAAAATCTTCCGGCAGGCCCGGTGCTTTTGCAACTATAAATTTATAATCAGGAAAATGTTTGGCTACTTCCAGCATGACAGGCAATTTTACTAAAATTTCCTGCTTACGGCTACCGGGCAGCAGTGCAATTATTTTGTTGTCCGTTTTTTCGGAGGAATCCTTTTCCGAATTCCCTACAAGTGTTTTTTGATTTGAGAGGAGGAGTTCAGTTTTGCCCTCTGTCTGTAATTTTCTGGACATTTCATCTTTAAAGTCATCAATTACTTTAACCAATGGGTGTCCTACATATTCTGCTTCAAAATTCCATTTTGCATAAAATTCTTTTTCGAAAGGAAGAATTACCAGCATCTTGTCGACATTTTTTTTGATGCTGTGAATGCGGTTTTCTTTCCATGCCCATATTTGCGGAGAAATATAATAAACTATTTTTAGCCCCTGTGCCCTGGCCCATTTTGCAATACGGAGATTAAAGCCCGGATAGTCTATTAATATCAAAACGTCTGGTCTGTTGGTCAGTATATCTTTTTTGCAGAAAGCAATATTTTTAAAAATGGTATTGATGTTTTTGATCACTTCAATAAATCCCATAAAAGCTAAGTCACGATAATGTTTTACCAATGTTGCACCGGCTTGTTGCATCAGTTCGCCACCCCAGCAACGAATTTGTGCGTCGTTGTCGAGTTTGTATAATTCTTTGATAAGATTACTGCCATGCAGGTCTCCGCTTGCTTCACCCGAAATGATATAATATTTCATGTATAAAAATTCTTGCGCAAAATTAATCCTTAATTCTTTGTGCCATGTTATTTACCTGGCAGCATCCTTGTTTATTTTTTTGAGTTGTTTAAAACTAAGGTTAAGTAGTTCATATTTTTTTGCATCGGGTAGGTAAAAGTGCCACCATTCTGTAGACAATACTTTAAAGCCATTTTCTTCCATCAGCTTTTGTAATAAAAAACGATTGTGTAAAACAGTTTCGGACAAAAATTTAAAATTTACATGGGCCGTATCGCTGAAATGATCGAAAACTGTACCCATGTTTAATTCTTCTTTTGTTACAAGATCAATTATGGTCAGGTCTACTGCTACGCCACGGTTGTGGCCACTGCCAAATTTCGGATCGGCAGCATAGCGGTCGTCTTTTACAGGCTCCCACATTTTTTCTGTAACAGCATAGGGCCGATAAGCATCCCATATTTTTAATCCCAATCCTTTTTCATTTAGTTTTTTTTGTACTGCTGCTAAAGACAGCACTGCCTGTTTTCTTAGATAAGTATCGTTGCTGTAAGGGTATAATTTTTGTTTCATAAAATTATCTGTACCGCAATATTTTAGGTCTACTATTATTCCCGGAATTGATTTATTTATGGAAAGCATTTCATTGTCCGGATTGGCTGTAACGGTATTGATAAACGCCTTTTTATTGGAGATAACCAACAAGCCGTATTTGTTAAGTTTGTTTTCCTGTGCGGAAGCGGTGAATAGGATTAAGTTAAAAATGATAATAGTAAAACTATATCTGAAAGGTTTTGTTATATTGTAGGTAAATAAATGGGAGAATGCCATGTTGAAAAATTTCTTCAATTTACTCAAATTAACGATTCTATGACGCATTCTTCTATAAGTCAAATCATAGTGGGTGTTATTGTTGTACTGCAATTTATTTCCTGCAATGATAAATCAGAGAAAACAAAGGCCAAAAATATCCCCCCTTTGGAAATGGATGTTTTTGTGCAGGAGATCATTAAAAATAAATTGGAGGAAGCGTCAGCAGCAAATAAACTTGATGATAGTACCGGGCTTTATGCCATGCAGGTATTAAATTATTATTATGAAGAAAATGATTATAGCCCTATTTGGAGCAGCAAGGGAAAATGGCAATTGTCTGCAGATTCCTTAATGGGATACCTGCAGCAATGTGAAACAGATGGCCTTTTTAAGGATGATTACCAGTTTGCCGAATTACAAACTTTAAAGAAACTGTTAGATGATGATTCGTTAAACAGAAAAGATGCCGAACAGTGGGCAAGGGTAGATATACTGTTTACAGATGCATTTGTGCATTTGTTACAGGATTTAAAACAGGGCCGTCTTCAGCCTGACAGCCTTTGCTGGATAAACAACAAAACACAACAAGAAACCTTCTTTAAAGACTACCTGGATAAAATAAAGGCAGGACAATCTTTGTATGGAATAGTACAGTCTCTTCAGCCAACACATACAGCATATCTTGCTTTAAAAAAAGGGGCAGCAGCATTCTTACAGGGCATGGATAAAAATAAATACACCTACCTGTCTTATCCCTCTAATGATTCTATTGGATTTTTAAAAACACTGGTTACGAGATTAAATGAGAGTGGAATGGAGGCAGGGACCATATCGGAAATGGATACAACAAAATTGCGTTGGCTCATTTCAACCTATCAACAAACAAAGGGACTGAAGCCAACCGGAAAATTATCTGCATCCCTTGTAAGTTTTTTAAATAATACCGATCAGGAAAAATTTAAAAGAATTGCTATCACATTGGACCGGTATAAACAATTGCCCGAGCAGATGCCTGAAAAATATATCTGGGTAAATCTTCCCTCTTATTACCTGCGGGTTTGGGAGAGGGATACTTTACAAATGGAATCGAAGATTATCATTGGAAAACCCAACACCCCTACACCGGATATATACAGTGAAATTTCTGATCTTGTTATATATCCTACCTGGACGGTGCCCAACAGTATTATTTTGAAAGAAATTCTTCCCGCTTTAAAAAGAAACCCGGATTATTTAACCAAAAAGGGATTGGGCTTATATGACAATAATGGCGATACTGTGAATCCCCGCGGTGTAAACTGGACAAAGTATAGTAAAGGGATTCCTTATTTTGTAAGACAAAACAGTGGCGATAATAATGCACTTGGCGTAATAAAGTTCAATTTTAATAATCCTTTTGATGTTTATCTACATGATACGAATCAACGCTACCTATTTAAAAATCAAAGCAGGAGCTTAAGTCATGGTTGTGTGCGTGTGCAGGATTGGAAAAAACTGGCATTTTATATTGTAAGGAATGATAGTATACAATCTGCGCTTCCCGATTCCTTAAAACTAAGGACTGATTCCATCATGAGTTGGTTAGCTCAAAAAGAAAAGCATAGGGTTTTTATCAAACAAAGAATACCGGTTTTTATTCGTTATTTTGGGTGTGAAGCCGTAAATGGAAGTATTTTATTTTATGAAGATATTTACAACAGGGATAAAGTGTTGAGAGAAAAATATTTTGCTTTAAAATGATTGTGTACATTTAATTTCTCTACATGGTAAAATTTATTTATATTAAGATTGCTTTTTTATTGGTTTACGGTATCATTTTCGTGAAGCCTGAAGTTTATGGTCAACAAGACCAAAAGAACGATAAAACTACGACTGAATCAAAAGCTACCAGCAGAATTTTATATGGGCAGGCAAGTTTTTATGCTGATAAATTTGAGGGTCGTAAAACAGCTACGGGGGAGATATTCAGGCATAGTAAGCTTACAGCAGCTTGTAATGTACTGCCATTGGGCACCTGGATTAAAGTTACCAATCTGAGAAATGGGAAATGGATTGTGGTTAGGACCAATGACAGATTACATGTGAAAACTAAAAGAATTGTAGATCTTACCAGAACAGGTGCACAAAAACTTGGCTATAGTAAAAGTGGTCTTACCAGGGTAAAAATAGAAGTACTGAAACATAAACCAAGCTAAGCATAGGCTATATTTAGGATTAACTTTTTAATTACGCTTAAAAAACTGCTAATAATTTGTGCGTAATTTATTTCACTAATTAAAACTAAGCAGCTATTTTTGCTGCGTTTACACAAAACGACATTTATGAAGAAATTTACACTTTCGCTTGTAGCAATGATTGTTTGTACAATCGCAATAGCTCAGGATCAATATAAAAAGAGCCCAAGTTTTGGCGTTCAATTTATATTAAACGATTTTAAAACAGCTGCCGATATCAGAAATAGCGGTTTAGCTCAAGTATTAAAAAACAAACAATGGTCTAAAACAAGCCGTATGGCTAGTGGACTTGCTTTCAGTTATATCCAGGGCATGAGCAATCAGCTTGATGTTGCGGCTACACTGAGCGGTTCTTTTTTGGATTACCCGGTACCAAACAAAGTTTCCAATGGTCAGCAAAATTTATTGCTGGAAGGAGCTGTTACAGCTAATTTAAAATTGGTAACCGATGATTATTGGTTTAATCCTTATGTTACTTTAGGTGTAGGTGCATCTAAGTACAAAGGTTACTTTGGTGCATTTTTGCCGGCAGGTTTAGGTATTCAGTTTAAAGTATTAAATGATACCTATATCACTGTAAATTCTCAATACCGTATTCCGGTGTCAGAGAATGTAGCTTACCATTTCTATCATGGTTTTGGTATTGTACAGTCTTTTGGCAAAAAAAAAGTGAGCCAATAGCACAAGTTGTTATTCCTGTAGTTGTTCTTGATAAAGATGGGGATGCTGTATTGGATGTTGATGATAAATGTCCTGATATTGCGGGTATTTCAAATTTGTTGGGTTGTCCTGATAGGGATGCCGATGGAATTGCAGATATCAATGACCAATGTCCAGAACTGGCAGGTACTTCCAAATACCATGGATGTCCGGTTCCTGACAATGATGGAGATGGCATTAATGATGAATCAGACAATTGCCCTTCTGTAAAAGGCTTTGCTCGTTATCATGGATGTCCGGTTCCTGATACAGATGCAGATGGTATCAATGATGAGTTGGATAGATGTCCTTCAGAAAAAGGTTCAACAGAAAATAACGGCTGCCCTGTATTAGCTGACTTTGCATTTAATGCAGACAATGTTCAGTTTGAAACTGGTAGTGCTAAGCTAACAAAATCAGCTATTACAGAATTAAACAAAGGAGTTGGTATTTTAAAGGAACATCCATCATTGAATGTTGCCATTAATGGTTACACTGATAATACAGGGAAAGCAGCGGCTAATTTAATCCTTTCTCAAAAAAGGGCAGATGCAGTTAAAGCTTACTTTGTAAAAAATGGTATCGGTACAGACCGACTAACTGCTGCAGGTTTTGGAATTGAAAATCCTGTAGCAGATAACAAAACAGCAACGGGGCGTGCCAAAAACAGAAGAGTAGTATTTAAAGGAAATAATTAAGAAATAAAATATACCGAATATAAGAAAGCCCTTTGCGATTAGCAAAGGGCTTTCTTATTAGCCACTTTTGTTATTAATGCTTAAAACTTAATAGGTGTAAAAAAGGAAAATATTTTACTAGAGGGTTATCGTTTCTCTCATCAGTTTTCCATTTTCATTAAAGTAGATATATTTTTTCTCCAAGTCATTTTTCTCCACTTTTAGGCGGTATTGAATAACATCCCCCGGATAATAAATGAGTTTTGCATCAGTTACTGTTCTGTCGGCATATTTACTTTTCTTAAAACCATCTTTTGCAGCATCAGGTAATTTATCATACTCAATATCTTTAATAGTGTTTTTCCAGATACCATTATTATTATAGGTGGCGTTCATGTTTTCACCATTGAGTTCAAAATGCACGCTTGCGTTAATTACATCATTGCTCCATTCAATTTTTTCAGCTTTGGGATATTGTTTGCTAAAATTGTCTTTGGCCGTTTGCGGCACTTTAGTGACTTGAGCATTGGTTTGGGTTGTTATAAACGCTAATGCAAGGAAAAGCGCAGTACGAATAAATTTCATGGTATAAAATTTTGATGGTTGTTTGTTACAAATGTAAAAATAGTGCCAGTTTATTTTACGGTATACATTCTTTTAATTTATGGGGAAATATTAACGATCCTCTTTAGTATTTAAGATGTTAAATTTAATTGATGGCTCCAGCCCCCCATCTTTAAATATTTTTTTATTTCTATGTATCTGTTTGCTTAAGTTGATCTTCCTATTTTTGTTTGCTTCAGAGGCATTTGATATCATTAAGACAGGATCAATATATTAAAATCTAATTTTTGAGTATAACAAATTGCCTTTCTTTAAAATTAAAATTTTAACCCATACTAATTCAAATACAGTTTGTTTATGCTTTTCGGAATTCTTCCATCCGTTAACCCTTTCTAAAATTTTGCCCAACCTTATTGCCAGTTAAAGCATTCTAATTATCTTGCCAGTAATCAAAAAAATACTAATGAAGCATTTGTCTACTATTTTGAACGTTGTTTTATTGCTAGCAGTAGCTTTTCTTTATTTTCATGAATTTGGAGGATCTAAGGCAAAAGCGAGCATTACCAAATCGCCAGTGTCTGTAGCAGAAACTCAAAAAGCTGGCAATGCGCCCATTGCATATGTGGAATTGGATTCGCTTAATGAAAAAATAATTTTTATCAGAGAAAAAAGAAAAGAACTGGAAGCTGAACAAAAAGCAATAGAAACAGAGTGGGAGAGTGGTTACAGGGGGCTTGAAGCGCAAAAAAATAACTTTCTAAAAAAAGGCAATGCCATTACACAACAAATGGCTGAGGAGTTTCAGGGGCAATTGCTACAGCAACAGCAACGTATTGATGAAAAAAAGCAGGGGCTAACACAAAAATTAAGTGAGAAGAGTTACAGGTTTATGGATGACGTGCAGAAAAAACTGAAGGATTTTTTAGTGGATTATAACAAAGAAAAAAATTACCTCTATATATTAACTACGGGTACGGGACTAGACTATATGGTTTATAAGGATTCAACTTTAAATATTACTGAAGACGTGGTAGTGGGGATGAATGAAAAATTAAAGCAGGCTAAATGATAATATAAACAGATTTTAATTATCTTCAAACCCGATCAGGCAACTGGTCGGGTTTTATATTTACAAAAACTAATAATTAAATTGCTTATGTCTGAAAACACACAGGGTTTTAAACCTACATTAGGATTATTTGATGCCACGATGATTGTTGCTGGCTCTATGATAGGTAGCGGTATTTTTATTGTGAGTGCCGATATTACTCGTAATGTAGGGAGTGCCGGCTGGTTGATAGCTGTATGGCTTATTACAGGCTTTATGACGCTTATAGCAGCCCTTAGTTATGGGGAACTGAGTGCGATGTTCCCAAAAGCTGGTGGACAGTACGTGTATTTAAAAGAGGCTTTTAATCCTTTGGCTGGATTTTTATATGGCTGGAGTTTTTTTGCTGTTATACAAACAGCCACCATTGCTGCAGTAGGTGTGGCATTTTCGAAATTTGCCGGTTATTTTATTCCTGCATTAGAAGTAGCAGATGCCAATATTATTGCACAGATTGGTATTTTTAAATTCTATCCTGCTCAGCTTGTATCTATTGTGTTGATTGTTTTTCTCACTTATATCAATACCAAAGGAATTCAGGGTGGTAAAATGATTCAAACTGTTTTTACGGTTGTAAAACTGTTGTCTTTATTCGGATTGATTGTATTTGGTTTTTTAATTGCAGCAAGGGCTGAAATATGGAATGCCAACTGGGCAGATGCATGGGCTATGAAAAGCAGGAATGCAGAAGGAAACGTTGTTGGCGGAGTTGCAGGCAGTGCAATACTTGGTGCCATTGCAGCATCAATGGTCGGGTCAATTTTTAGCAGCGACGCATGGAATAATGTAACTTTTATTGCGGGTGAAGTAAAGAATCCAAAACGAAATATTGGACTAAGTTTATTTTTTGGAACACTTATCGTAACACTGATTTATGTAGCAGCCAATTTGATGTATATAAGTGTGCTTCCATTACAGGAGATTGCTTCTGCTCCTCAGGATCGTGTAGCTGTTGCAGTTAGTACACCAATTTTCGGATCCATTGGTGCTTATTTAATAGCAGTAATGATTATGATCTCAACATTTGGCTGCAATAATGGGTTGATTCTTGCGGGTGCGAGGGTTTATTATACAATGGCCAAAGACGGTCTTTTCTTTAAGAAAACAGCTGAGTTGAATAAAAACAATGTACCTGAATTTGCGTTGTGGATACAGTGTGTGGTTGCCTCTATATTATGCTTGAGTGGCCGTTATGGCGATTTGCTTGATATGATTTCATTTGTAGTGGTACTTTTTTATGCACTTACCATTCTTGGTATTTTTATATTGAGAAAAAACAGGCCTGATGCTGAGCGGCCCTACAAAGCCTTTGGGTATCCTTTATTACCAGCTATTTATATATTAATGGCTATCACTTTTTGCGCTTTGCTTATTTTTTATAAACCAACTTATGCAGGCTGGGGATTGGCAATAGTGCTGGCAGGAATACCAATTTACTATCTTGCACTTAGAAATAAAAATAGTCAATCTTAAATTTCTATTATGATAAGTTCTATATGTAATAATATTTTCGAAAAATCTATCAATGATTATCATATTGCAGATAATGTGGAGACAGCTGTAAATAATCCTTTTGAAAAAACATCATTAGAACATTTATTGTATTTGAAAAACTGGATCGATACTGTTCAGTGGCATTTTGAAGATCTGATCAGAGATCCTCAAATTGATCCGGTAGCAGCACTGGTTTTAAAGCGTCGTATTGATGCATCCAATCAGGAGCGAACAGATATGGTGGAGTTTATTGATACTTATTTTTTGGATAAGTATCAAAATGCTGCTGTTAAAGAACATGCTACCATCAATACGGAAAGCCCTGCATGGGCTATAGATCGTTTGTCAATTCTGGCTTTAAAGATTTATCATATGCAGCAGGAAGCCACAAGGTTTGATGCCAGTGAAGCACACCATGTAGCCTGCAGAAAAAAATTAGATGTATTGTTGGAGCAGCGTAAAGACTTGTCTCATGCTATTGATACATTGATGGCTGATATCAGGGACGGAGTGAAGTATATGAAAGTGTATAAGCAAATGAAAATGTACAATGACGAAAGTTTAAATCCCGTTTTGTATAATCAACAACAACCATAAGTGCAGGCTCCAAAGCATATTGTAGCAATTCGTTTTTCTGCCATGGGCGATGTAGCCATGGCAGTGCCGGTGATAAAAGCGGTTTTACAGCAATACCCTCATGTACATATCACTTTTGTGAGCAATGCTTTTCATGCGCCACTTTTTGATAATATTGAGCGTTGTGATTTTTATCCTGCCTATACTAAAGCAGCCCATAAAGGAATAAGAGGGATATGGAAATTGTATGCCGGTTTAAAAAAGCAGCAGCATTTTGATACAGTAGCAGATATTCATAGTGTATTACGTTCCAACCTGCTCAGAAAATTTTTCAGACTGGCAGGGGTGGGTAATGCTGTCATAGACAAAGGCAGAGCAGCAAAAAAGTTTTTGACTTCCAAAGAAAATAAACAGTTGAACCAACTGCCTACTTCGCATGAAAGATATGCAACTGTATTTGCTAAACTTGGTTTCCCCATTGATTTAACAGCGGAAAATCTTATTGTTGCTAAAGAAGTATTTCCGGCTAAATTGGAAGGGTTAATTCAGCGAAATAAACAGCTAATTGGTATTGCTCCTTTTGCACAGCATATTGAGAAAATGTATCCCCTCGAAAAAATGAAACAGCTATTGTTGCAACTGGGCGAAAGAGATGATGTGCAGCTGTTATTTTTTGGTGCACCGGGTAAAGAAGCCGGAATATTGGAAGAATGGTCGAATGAGATTCCTTGCTCTTTTAATGTAGCGGGTAAGATTTCTTTTAAGGAGGAATTGCAGCTTATCAGTCAACTAACTTTAATGGTAAGTATGGATTCTGCCAATATGCATCTGGCAAGTATTTATGGGGTCCCTGTTGTAAGTATCTGGGGGGCTACACATCCATTTGCAGGGTTTTATGGGTGGCGGCAGGATGTAATTAATATCGTACAAGCAGATCTTTTTTGCAGGCCTTGCTCTGTTTTTGGCAATAAACCTTGCTATCGTGGCGATCATGCCTGTATGCAAATGATTAGCACAGATATGCTGAAACATAAAATAGCAATGAATTTGTAAATTCTGTATTTTATTTTCTGAAATGGCTTTGATTTTTTTTGGACTGTTTTATATAATAAAAATAGGCTTGTTAATTTCCCACCTCTTTAATTTGTTTAATATTTTGTTTTTTGAGCATGGCTTCAAAGTTTATAAATATTTCGAAGTAAATTTTTACCAATACAAAAATCAGCATGAAGATTTTTCCTGCACCTAGCCCTAAAAATATACTTCCAATAATTACAACAAACTGTTGTATAAAAATGCGGCCATAAGGTTGAAACATTAATTTACCCATATCAATAGTTCTGTATTGACCATTTGCAAAAAAATCTGTAACGGTTTGAAGCATATAGAATGCTACAAATATTAAAAGCATCAGTTGTCCTTCATTTCCCAGAATTTGTGGAATATTTTTAATGGTATCGAGATAAGTATTTCCATGAAACAATCCGCTTAACCCAAAAAAGAAACTGGTTTGTACAAAAACAAACAATCCGTAATGAACGATAAAGAATAGGATAAAAAAAAGGCCATATACTTTAGAATTGCGGCCATTTGATTTCCAGTCATCCCGGGGTTTAATAAATATAGTAACAGCGGCCATTTTTATAACATTAAAAATGCCAATTAATACCGTTTCCAGGCAATAGACCAGGAAGATCTTAGCGGCATCCCATCCCTGAAACCAAACAGCATACAAGGGAATGAGATTTACTGCTACTAAAAGAAATTCACTTATCGTTAACTTGCGTTTAAACATTTGTAAAATTTGTTGAATCTTTGAGGAGGTAATTTAAATATTTTTGATAAATAAATTAAAATAAACATATGCAACCATTTTCTCTAGTAATTCATGGAGGTGCCGGAACTATTTTAAAGGAGGACATGACTCCGGATTTAGAGATTGCTTATCTGAGTGCATTGGAAGATGCACTAAAAGCGGGGTATGCTGTGTTGGAACAAGAAGGAAGTGCCAACAAAGCAGTAAAAGCAGCCATCGTTGTGCTGGAGGATAACCTATTGTTTAATGCAGGGCGTGGCTCGGTGTTTACCAAAAAAGGGGTTCAGGAAATGGATGCAGCTATTATGGATGGCAGAACATTGGATGCTGGAGCTGTAGCCGGAGTGCGCAATGTTCGTAATCCTATAGAACTGGCCGAAGAAGTTATGCTAAACAGCAATCATGTTTTTTTGAGTGGTAAAGGAGCCAATGATTTTGCCATTAAACAAGGTATAAAACTAGAGCCTGATGAATATTTTTTCTCGCAGTTTAGGTATGATCAGTGGAAGGTGTTGAGGGATAGTGAAAATTATTCGCTTGATCATACGCACCAAGGATTGGAAGAATTGATGAAAGATAAAAAATTTGGTACCGTTGGAGCTGTGGCCTGTGATGCTTTTGGAAATATTGCAGCGGCAACCAGTACAGGAGGTATGACTAATAAAAAATATGGTCGGATTGGAGATAGTCCGTTAATTGGTGCAGGTACATACGCCAACAATAATACCTGCGCAATTAGCTGTACAGGTCATGGAGAACTCTTTATCAGAGCCGTGGCGGCCTATGATGTTAGTTGTTTGATGGAGTACAGGGGTTTGAGCCTTCAGGAGGCTATGAATGAAGTAGTCAATGTGAAGTTGGTAAAAATTCAGGGTGAAGGTGGAATGATTGGCGTGGATGCTAAGGGAAATGCTGCCATGATGTTTAACAGTGAGGGTATGTACCGTGGGATGAAAAATAGTGCCGGCGAACATTTTGTAAGAATTTACAAAGATTAGAGTAGTGCTTTTTCCATCAATTGAGCAACAAAATATTTGATAAGTAGTAAATGAAGATTTCTCTTTTTTACTTTATTATTTTCATTGCTGTATTTTTGCGGCTTAATAAGATTTTACATGAATAAATATGCAGTAATAGTGGCCGGGGGTAATGGCAGCCGAATGAATAGTGCTGTTCCGAAACAGTTTTTATTGATAAAAAATAAACCGGTTTTATATTATACCCTACAGACATTTTTAAATGCTTACGATGATTTAAAAATAATATTGGTACTTCCAGAGGAATATGTAGCTGCTGGGCAAGAAATCATAGATGCCTGGTTTGATTATAAAAGAATTAAAATTACCATTGGGGGCCGTACCCGTTTTCATTCTGTACAAAATGGTTTACAACTGGTAGAAGAAGAAAGTATTGTTTTTGTACATGATGCCGTTCGTTGTCTATTGACGGAGCAGCTTGTAAAAAACTGTTACGATACTGCACTTGAGTTTGGCGCAGCCATTCCTGTTGTAGATTGTAAAGACAGTGTTCGTTTAGTAACCGGTAATGGTAATGAAGCGCTGGAGCGGCGCAATGTAAAATTGGTACAAACACCACAGGTATTTTTGAGTACTATTTTGTTGCCAGCATTTAATATTGACTATAAAGATAAGTTTACCGATGAAGCCAGCGTAGTAGAGGCTTTTGGAATGAAAGTGCAATTGGTGGAAGGGGAGGAAGATAATATAAAAATTACAAGGCCAATTGATCTTTTGATTGCCGAAAAATTGATGGATGAAAGAAACGCTTAAAAATATTTTAAAGCCTTTGCGCCTTTATCATCCGCTGCAATCTTTTTACAGGGATGCTGTTTTTGATTTTCAGCTAAAACGTAATAGAAAAAAGTACCTACAATTTAAAGGCAGCGGATTTACTTGTAATGTTTGTAATGCTTCGTATCAAAAATTTGTACCTGATTACCCTACTGAAGAAAACAGGCAGGCAATTGAAAAAAATCAGGTGGTGGCAGGGTATGGGGAAAATATTTTCTGTCCCAATTGTATGAGTACAGCAAGAGAGCGATTGGTTATTGCAAAACTCTCCACTTTGAATTTAAAGGGTAAAAACATTCTTCATTTATCTCCTGAAAAAAATATTTATCATTTTATAAAAGAAAGGGCGACCGTTACTACGGCTGATCTGCTGCCGGGATTTTATAAGACCATTGATGGGTTGGTGCAAAAACAGGACGCTACTCATTTTAGTTTTACCAACGATTGTTTTGATATGGTTATAGCCAATCATATTTTGGAGCATATACCGGATGACAGGAAGGCCTTGTTAGAAATATTTAGGGTGTTGAAACCCAATGGTAATGCAGTTTTGCAGGTGCCCTATTCAGAAAAAATTGAAAAAACTATCGAAGACCCTTTTATTAAGGATCCCTCAAAACAGTCGTATTTATATGGGCAGAAAGATCATGTGCGTATTTATGCATTGCATGATTATTTGAGCAGGCTTGAAGAGGTAGGTTTTAAAGTTGAGTTGATTCCGTATAGCGAGTTGAAGCAATATTATACTTATGCCATTCAGCCATCAGAATGTTTCATCAATATCATTAAACCGACTACGGTTTAAATATTTTTATCAGTGCCGGCAGGTTATTTACTTTCACAAATGGGTATGGTTCGTTTTGAGGGTTAAACCGGGTGTAAAATTCCGCAATACCTTTTACATCGGATCCTTCAAAATCGAGTATGAATTTTGAGTTGCTAAATTCCTGTATTAATTGGTCGTAGAGAAAATAATTGGCCTGTGCCAATTTTCCTTTTTGTGTAATACAGGAAACGAGGTTGTAAAGCCTGTTACGATCTATCAATATAACTGCAGCAGCCAATAATTCATTTTCACTGTTTGTAACTTTTCTAACAATCAGGTTGTTTTCTTCCGATAGTTTTTTACAGATCAGGGAAAAATTGTAATAGTCATCCTGGGTAAAATAGGGCAACCGTTCTGCATATAATTTTTTGTAAAGTTTGAGTATGCTAAGATAGTCTGAGGTAAAGTGATAGCTTAGTCCTGCATTTGCGGCACGTTTTAAATTTTTAATAGTTATAGATGAATATGTTTGCTTTGTTTCGCTGTAGGTTTTATGAAGCCGCAGCAAAAAATTATTTCGTAAACTAATATCAGCTTTTGCTATCAGTTTGCTGTCGTTTAAATAATTCAGGGTTATTTCTGCAAATTTAAAATAGCTGAAAGCCTTTTCTATAAATGTATTTAGAATTTCTTCTGAAAGAGGTTCGGAAAAAAATATGCCGCCCTGTTGAACAAATGCCGGTTGGTATAAATAAGATATGCCCCATTTTCTTTTCCAAGTGAGTGGCATAACCGCTTCATAATTATTCAATACCAATGCATCCCAATTTTCTGCCATAGCATCCAGGTAAAATGATTTGGCATAAATGAGCCGATTTTGAGAACGGTTGATGCAGGCATCCCATTTTTGTTTGTCTATTTTTCGATATGTTATATATTCAACACTCAATTTTTAAAAAGCTATTTGTGGGAATAATTTTTTCAGGCTGTTATTTTGTAAGTCAATACTGAAAGAAATGTTTTTGATAAAACGTTTTTCTGTAATGGTGCTATTAAAATAATCTTTATATACTTTGCTATAGACTAACGGTATGTAAAAATTAACTGTGTTTTTTAGTAAGGATACCTGTAAGCCAGCATCAAATAAAAACCTTGGAGTGCCTGTATTTCCTTTCCATGCATCCGCATAAGTTCCAATGTCGGCAAAGACTTTAAGCGGAATTTTTATTGGTAGAATTTCCAGTGGGTTTACATTTGCAGGAATACTGCTACTAAAGTTCATAGCTGCCAGCCAGTTATCTGTTTTACCTATTTTGCTGCTTAGTAAATCGGTACGAACTTTAAATGCCCCGTCTCTCATCATAATTTGTTGATTGGCAAATCCTTCGAACTCATTTCTGCCCATAAAATAATTGTTATAGGTATAATCTTCATTTCCGTTAGGGCCTGTCATATTTAAATGATATCGATCCGTTTTGTATTCTGTGAGGTAAGTATGGTCTCCTGTATAGAAAAACTTTCCTGCAAATAATCTCACATTGGCTCCACCTCCTTTGGCATAATTAAAGAAATAATTTCCGGTAAAATTTGTCCTCACAAAACCATCGCCTTGTTCGGCCTGAATGGCGGCTCTGAATGGGTACAAAACCCTGTTGTTTTCAATTACAAACTGTAATTGGTTAAGCGTTCTGTGTTCCTTTGGATAACTAATGATATCAATGTTTTGGATAGTATCTCTTTGAAACATTAAACCTGTTTCTGCAATAAGAAAAGTTTTTAATTGTAAAAACTTAGTAACCCTGCTTCTTGGATTTTTATTAGCAAAAGTAAATTTTAGAGAAGGTGCAATTTTAGAAAAAGATTGAAAGTTTTTGCTGCCTGTTGAATCCGTAAAACTATCGCCATTAAATCTTGCGCCCGCTACAGCAATCTCGGCTTTTTGGCCATTATTACCGGGGAACCATGAATAAGAAATACGCCCAAGTCCGTTTAATTGTTTAGATCCAGTTGCATAAAGTGGAGCGGCAAAAAACTGCCATTTTGAAAATGGCAAATTATAATTATGCAACATTGCTCCCAGCATAAATTTATCATATAAATTATATCCTATGGCAGGTAAAATAGAAATGTAGTGGTGCTTTTCTGTCTCTTTCAGGCTAAAAAAGGAAGTAATGCGAATGTCTTTTTTTAGGGGTTTTTGCAAATTTCCTTTTATATAGAGCAGGTTAAAAATATCATTTAGATTTTTACCACTAATAGTTTCAGCTGTTGCTTTAAAGTCGGAAGGATATGGATGTTTGAATTTATATTTTTCATAGTAAACATGCATTATAGAATCGAATAGGGCTGTACCCAATTCTTTTTCCAATAATTGCATCCAGCGGGCTGTTTTGGAATAAGCAATCAGATTGTAATTCGTTTCGTTAAATGTTTCACTGGTTGTTTCAATGGGTTGATCTTTTTTAATCCCAATGAGGGTTTGTAATAAAGTGTTTTCGAAATTTTCAGGTTTTCTGTTTTTAAAAAAGGTACCGGTACCTTCAAAAATATCTAATCCCGAGTTGCCATATTGTAATTGAGCATAACGGTTGTCATAATAGCTGTTCATTCCTTCATCCATCCAGGGATGCTGTCTTTCGTTGCTTGCAAGTATTCCATAAAACCAGTTGTGCCCAACTTCATGATTAATCAGGTAGTCCAACATTTTTTTATCGGAAGTTTTTGATATCAATGTGATGGTAGGATATTCCATACCGCCACCATCATTTTTACCTGCTTTTTCAACTACCGTAACAATAGCGTAGGGGTATTCTCCCAACCACTGGCTTTTCGTTTTAATAGCAGCCTTTATGTAATCAATGCTGTTAGCCCAGTATTTTTTATTGGCATTGTTGTAATAGGCATACACATCAATTGTTTTGGATGCCAGTTTTAAGGTATCATGTAATACCTCAAAATCTTTATCTGCAAACCAAGCAAAATCGTGAACGTTGTTTTGCTGATAATTCAATGTTTTTAAAAGATCGTTTTTTGTGCTATTTTTTAATATACCTGTGGCAGCAACTTTATAGTTATCCGGTAAAGTGATTTGAACATTGTAGGTTCCGAACTCGCTATAAAATTCGCCCTGATCGAGGTAAGGGATTGCATGCCATCCTTTGCTGTCATAAACCGCAGGTTTTGGAAACCACTGGGTAATCTGATAGGATTGGTTGATATGTCCGCTCCTTGAAAAATATTCGGGAAGTTTTACATGAAAAGGCGTTTCAATAAGAATCTTATTTGAAGGGGCTAGCGGCTTTGGTAAAATAAGTTTTATGATATCCTGATGTTGGGGATGGTCTTCCGTATTGGCAATAGCATCGTCAACTTTAAAATTTAATTGATTGATATAACCTCGTTGATTGTCGTTGCTGAAATAAAAATCAGTTCGGCCATTTTCCAACAGCTGGTCGCTAAAAGCGGTTCGATCATTTTTATATGCATTGGGCCATAGATGAATCCATATAAAACGCAGGGTGTCGGGAGAATTGTTGAAATACTGCATTTTGATTTCTCCGTTTAGAGCATGATCCCGGTCGTTTAAGGCAACTTTGATGTTCATATCAACTTGTTGTTGCCAGTATATAGTTTGCTGGCTATAGCCTGCAAATAAAAAAAGTAGGAATAAGTGAGTCGTAAATATTTTTTTCAAAACGAAGCTGTTTTACCAAAAATACTGAATAAAATTCTTTGTGAACAGACGATATTTATTTGCCTTTACCTGCCAGAATGATTTGGATGGTATGCAGTAGAATTTTGAAGTCAAGTGCCAGGCTAACATTTTCTACATACATCAGGTCATAAGGCATCCGTAGAATCATTTCCTCTAACGAAGAAGCGTATCCGAATTTTACCATTCCCCAACTGGTAAGTCCTGGTTTAACTTTAAAAAGGTATTTAAATTCAGGGTTGTGGGCAACCAGTTGATCGATATAAAATTTCCGCTCTGGCCTTGGGCCTACCAGACTCATTTCACCTTTTAAAATATTCCATAGCTGTGGTATTTCATCGAGGCGCCATTTGCGCATTATTTTCCCCCATGGGGTAATTCTTGGGTCATTTTCACTACTTAGTTGTGGACCGTTTGCTTCTGCATTTACATACATGGATCTGAGCTTGTACATTGTAAAGGGTCTTCCTTTGAAACCAATTCTTTCCTGCCTGAAAAATACAGGCCCCTTAGAAGAAATTATTTGGCGGATAACTGTATATAATAGGAGGGGAGATAGCAGAATAATTGCCAGAGCTGAAATGAGAATATCAATAAAACGTTTTATGTTTTGTTGCCAGGAAGGTAGAAGTCCAGAATGAATGTCAATTAGCGGAACACCCAATACATTACCTGTTTGTAATGCACCACTAATGATATCTACCGTATCGGGTGTTATTTTAATATTTACTTCTTTATCGCTTAGGGTTTGAAGAATACTTGTAATGAGGTCTCTTTCGCTTTTTTCTACTGCAATAATTACTTCTTCAATTTTTTCTTTGTCAACTATTTCAGAAAGTGATTGAAGTCCTTCATATTGTTTGATATGGGATGGCAAACGGTTTCCTTTGTTGCCATTTGTATTTATAAAAGTAGTGATCTGGTATCCAGAATCATCATTGGCCTGTAGAAAGCTGTCGTAAAATTGCGAAGACTTGCTACCAGAGCCTACCAGTGCAGCATTAAAAAATACCGACTTCTTTTTAAGTTGTTTTTTTGCAATTGCCAGAAAAAACATCCTTACCGTAAAAGTGCAAATGAAGACTGGTATTAGTAAACTAAAAAATTCAAGGTAGTAATCTTCATTGTTTGTTTTTGGATTTTTTAAAATAAAAAAAAACAATAACATCAATGATCCAATGAGACTGGTTGAAGCAGTTGTTATAAATTCACCCGATCTTGATTTGAGGTAAATTGAATTATAGGTGCCGCTCATGAAGTGAAGGGTAAGCCAACCCAGGGCATACAATACTAAACCAATAAAAAAACCCGGAGGCATACTGAAATCATATTCATAAATACGGGAACGGAGAAAATAAAAAAAAGTCCAGGTAAAAATACATATCAATGCATCTGCAAAAATGTACCAAATGATATGTATTCTAGGCTGCTTCAATAATATTATTTACAGATGTTGTATAGAAAGACAACTATTGTTGGGTATTATTAATTTTATCTAAAATTTTGTGCGCTACTTCCATCGCCCTGAAACCATCAATTACAGTAACGGGTGTTTCCTTATTGTTTAGGATGGCATCTTTAAAAGTTTCCAATTCCATTTTTATGGCATTTACTTCCTCAATAGCAGGGTTAGATATACCGATGGTCTTTGTTCCGTGATTTGTTTCGATGTCAAAAGTGAACACATTTTTATCGCCAGGAGCATCAATTTTTATTACTTCTGTTTTCTTTTCCAAAAAATCAATTCCGATATAAGCATCTTTTTGAAAAAGGCGCATTTTCCTCATTTTTTTTAAAGAAATTCGGCTGCTTGTTAGATTGGCAACACAACCATTGTCAAACTCTATTCTTACGTTGGCAATATCAGG
The DNA here is from genome assembly GCA_947504605.1 of Chitinophagaceae bacterium. Lineage (GTDB taxonomy): Bacteria > Bacteroidota > Bacteroidia > Chitinophagales > Chitinophagaceae > Ferruginibacter. Next base: position 12,216 of record CANNJE010000021.1, on the reverse strand, counting down.
AGTGTCGCTCATTACAGCAACTCCATTGGCTGAGATATAACTTACATTACTTTTTACAATATTGAGAATGATATCAATGTCATGAATCATTAGGTCTAGAATAACACTTACATCTGTACCTCTAGGATTAAATTGCGCCAGCCTGTGCACTTCAATAAACATTGGATTGAGGGCAGTTTTATCTAGTGATAAAAATGCAGGGTTAAAACGCTCCACATGCCCTACCTGAAATTTTAAATTGGATTCTTTAGCCAGCTTAACAAGTTCTCTTGCTTCCTCCATTGTATTGGTCAATGGTTTTTCTACAAAAACATGTTTTCCTTTCCGTAGTGCCATTTCGCAAAGTTGGAAATGAAAGGGAGTAGGGGCAACAATATCTACAGCGTCGCAATTATCCATTAGCTCTTCGGCATTTTCAAATCTCCTGATCTTATATTTTTCAATTACAGGGATTGCATTTTTATCTTCCGGGTCAAAAAAACCTTCAATAATTACATCATTTATTTCTTTCCAGTTATTTAAGTGAAATTTTCCTAAATGACCAACTCCGAAAACACCAATCCTAAGCATAATGTAGTTTTAATAAATAGTGATAGAGATCTATGATTGCTTTAAAGGGCAGTTATTGTATCTTGTTTTTCTTCAGCAACCTCTTCCCAAAATCCCATCTTCCCAAATTTTTCAATTCTTTTGTTTACTCTTTCTTCGGCGGGTATTTCTTGTAAAGATTTTATAACAGGTATAAGGTAGTTCTTCAGGATCTCTGCAGCCTGATCATAATCCCAATGTGCTCCACCCAATGGTTCGGGAACAACATCGTCAACCAGTCCAAATTGAAGCATATCCTTACCTGTTAACCTTAACTGTTCGGCAGCGGTTTCTTTTTTATCCCAGCTGCGCCACAGGATACTGCTACAGCTTTCTGGAGAAATAACGGTGTACCAGGTATTTTCCATCATTACTACTTTATCACCAACACCAATTCCCAAAGCGCCACCACTAGCACCTTCGCCAATGATTACACAAATTACAGGCACTTTAAGGCTGATCATTTCGAAAATATTACGAGCAATGGCTTCGCCCTGTCCTCTTTCTTCTGCTTCCAGCCCCGGATAGGCTCCCGGAGTATCTATTAATGTAATAATAGGTTTGTTGAATTTTTCAGCCAGTTTCATCAGTCTGAGCGCTTTTCGGTATCCTTCAGGATTGGCCATACCAAAGTTTCTTAGCTGTCTTGTTTTGGTATTATTCCCTTTTTGTTGTCCAATGATCATAACAGTATCATCCCCTAATTGGGCAAAACCACCCACCATGGCCTTATCATCCTTTACATTTCTATCTCCATGTAGTTCTATAAAATTACTGCACATCTTTTCGATGTACTTTAAAGTATATGGTCTGTCGGGATGCCTGCTCAACTGAACACGCTGCCATGGAGTTAGGTTTTCGGTAAGATTCCTTTTTGTTTCTTCAATCTTATCTTCCAGCAACCCAATAGCGCCGCTCATATCTGTTTTGGATTTTTCTTGCGTAACTTTTAATTGTTCTATCTGATCGTATAAATCTTTGATTGGCTTTTCAAAATCGAGGAACTGCCTGTTTTTTAACTGTGGCATGCTATTAATTTATATATGAATACAATAATTGTATGTAAGATAATTTGTAAAAATAACGGATACATTTTTTTTTAAAAAGTTTTGTTTTGCAGAAACATTTTCCCTTATCTTTGCCGTCCTAAAAAACGGATAATGATGTTGCAAAACATTATAATTCAAAATAGGGAACGGGTTGGTAGTTCAGTTGGTTAGAATGCTGCCCTGTCACGGCAGAGGTCGCGGGTTCGAGTCCCGTCCAGCCCGCAAATTTAAAGTAAAGCCCGCTCTTGTAGCGGGTTTTGTTTTAACACTATTTTTATTTATCGGTATTTTTACTTGCTTTTGATTGAGTATTTGAAAACGGTGATTTTAAATACTTAAAATTGTTTGTAGCGAACCCAACTTTTGCTATTTACATTAGATAGTATGTTTTCAATGGAAATATATTACAGAATCATTCGGTTTTATGTTCATAATTGCAGAAATGCATATTTTTTTGATTACGAAAAAAATAGTTTAGATTGCTACTTTAATTTTCTGACTTTAGTTAAAAAAAATAAAACCAATAAAGCTATCAATCAATGTATTTAATCGATACTTATTTAGAAAGTATTAAGCGTATTTCATCTAATGATCATTCAATTGATTTAGTACTGTTAGATGCGTTTATTTTGGAATTATCTGAAAATAAAGACGATCTGGGAAATGCTTTAGAGGAAAAAAGTCTTGAAAATCTTCGCAAAATTCTTCATAAATTAAAGCCCACTATTCAAATTTTGGGACATGTAGAGGCTGTTCAATCTATGTTTAATATAAGAATAAAAGGAATTAATTCAGAAAATTTTGAAATTATCCAGGTTGAGGGGAGTCTTTTAATGGGTTATATTTCCGAAATTTTGGTAACGCTGCAGGAACATAAGAATAAATCAGTTAGCTGACCAGTTTTTGCCCCCTTTTTCTAACTGGCTCATGATCATTAAAAACTTGTCTAGATAAATTGGTTTGAGCATAAAGTGTTTGATATTGATGCTTTTTTTAGCCTCATCAAAATACTTTTCATGTGACGTTGTAAGCACTACCGTCGTGTCAGAATCCAGCAGATCCAGTATTTTCCAGCCAAGACCATCCTTTAGTTCTACGTCAAGGAAAATGAGGTCAACTTTGTTTTCTTTTAAATATTCAATAGCTTCTGCCGCTGTTTCATAAGAATCAATAAATTCTATGAAAGGATAATTTTTACAAAAATTCTCCAACGAAATTTTTGCAACAAGGCTGTCTTCAAGAATTACGGTTTTAAGTTTCATACTAAACTAAATTTCCAAAGAAGAATTATTAATAAAATTCAATAAGGAAGTGGTATTTTTTTGATTTAGCTTTTTCAGGATATTAGAACGGTGAACCTCAATAGTACGGGAGGAAAGGAATAATTTTTCTGCAATTTCTTTGGATGAAAGTCCATCCTTTATATGTTTTAAAATCTCTATTTCTCTTTCAGACAGTTTACTTATTCCAGAAGATCCTTCATCTTCTACCAGCATTTGCTTAGCCAGGTTTTCCTGTATTTCTTTGCAAATGTATGTTTTCCCATTGATCGCAGCTGTAATCGCATCAAACATTTCCTGTTTGCCTGAGCTTTTTGTTACATATCCAGAGGCGCCATTTTTTATCATACGTTTGGCAAAAGAAGGCTGATTATGCATAGAAACACCAATCACTTTAGTTCCCGGCGAAACCTTTCTGATAATCTTGGTGGCCTCAATTCCCGGAATGGGTTGAATATTAATATCCATTATTACAATATCCGGTTTTTTTTCAATCACCACTTCTGTCGAAGTTTCAGTATTGTCGCAAATGTCAATTACATCAAACCTTGGGTCGGAGTTGATTAGTTCAGCCCATACTTCTGCAATCATTCTATGATCATCTACAATTATGATGGTTATTTTTTTTGTCATTTTTTCTTAATGTTAATTAAAGGTAAATTAATTATAAAATTGGAGCCTTCTTTTTTTGATGAACTTATTTTAAAACTGCCATTGTAATAACTCACACGTGAGTTGATGCTTTTTAGACCTACGCCTTTTTTAATATTGTTTTCATCAAAACCAATTCCATTGTCGGAATAATGCAGGGTTAAGGATGTTTTAGATCTTGCGAAAAGAACGTTTGCTTTTGAAGAACGGGCATATTTTAGTGTATTATTGCTTAGTTCCTGAACTACCCTATAAATCATAATTTGTGCTTCATATGTGATATCAACAAACACTCTTTCATTTGCTGTTAAAGTAAACTCCGGTTCTTTTAATTCTGAATATTGATTCAGGAATTCAACAAGCGCCTCTTTAAGGCCAAGATCTGTTAAGGCAGGCGGGACTAGGCTACGAGAAATTCGTCTAACTTCATTTAAAGCTTCCAGGATTTTTTGTTGGGCTTTTTGGAAAACTTGTGGATTGAAATCTGCAGCCGATCCTGTGCTGGCTACCTGCAAATAAAGACTTGTATAGGTGAGTATTTGTCCTACACTATCATGTAATTCCCCGCCAAGCAGTTCTTTTTGTCTTTCTTCTGCGTTTAGGGTGGCTTCCATTATCTCATGTTGTCTTGTCAATGCTTCTTCGGCAATCATTTGCTCCATAGCTCTAATATCACTTACATCCCAATGTATGCCAATAGATCCCCGGTTATTTCCACTTAAATCAATAATGGGGGCCCCACTAATTACCAAGTCTAGGAGTTTACCATCTTTACGTTTTACAGTGGTTTCATAAGTAGAAATCTTTTTTTCTTTTCTTTCCTCATTAATAGAAAGCATTTGATTTTTTTCTTCAACGGTATGCATAAAAAGGTCAACGGCATTTTTTCCTTTGATATTCCTTAATTTGTAACCGGTCATGCCTTCAAATGCATTGTTCATCCACAGTACATTCTCATTTAAATCAACTTCAAGGATGCCTAGCTGCATATTCTCGAATAGTCCACGATATTTTTGTTCACTTTCCTTGAGTACCGATTCTGCTTTTTTTAGCGCTGTAATATCCCTGTTATGCATCAATAATTTGGCATCATTTTGATTATTAGCCTTCATTACAGAACTGGCAGATTCTACCCACAAAAATTCTCCATTGGCTTTTAGCATTCTGTACTCAATAGTAGAGGGCTTAAATTTTTGTTTTTTACTTGAAAGAAGAATTTTTAGTTTATTGTAATCTTCCTTTGGTATAAAATTTTCTATTTTTTTACCTTCTAAATGAGTGAGTTCATAACCTAGAATATGATGTGCTGAGGGGGATACATATTCTATGGTGCCTAACTCGTCTGTTACAAAAATGATATCTGGTGAGTGACTACTTATTCTATCTAGTTTTTCCTTCTCTTCAAAAATTTGCTGCTGGTATTGTTTGTCTTTAGTGAGGTCAAAATAGGCACCAATATATCCTGCAAATTCTCCGGTTTCAAGAAAACGGGGTACTGCTTTTTCATAAATATTATGGTAAAATCCCTTTATATCTTTAAGCCGGTATTCGACTTCAGATGTTTTCCTTTTACTAATCCTTTTATTCCAAGCACCTACCGCAATATTTAAATCATCGGGATGTATATGATTGGCATATTCATTATAATCATCCATATCCTCAATAGAGATGCCGAAAAAATCTTTAACAGCCTTATTGCTATAGGTTACTTTGTTATTTTTGTCTGAAACCCAAACCATAACTGGTATAGCTTCCATCATTAACTTAAACCGTTCTTCACTTTCCTTCATTTGCATGGCATAAACATGCTCTTTTGTAACGTTGGTAATCCGACCACTGATAATCGTATCGCCCGATATAGGGTCATAATGTTTGCTGATCGATTCATCCAGCCAAAACGTTTCACCTGTACTATTATTTTTAATAGGGTATCTAAATTCAGACTTTCCTTTCGAGTGCAATATTTCAAATGCATCGTCGTATGCACTTAAAGCGTCTTTTGGTATTTTTTTTCTCCTGTCCTCCAGCACATCTTTACTTTTTCCAGGATTGAATCCGTAAAATAGCCCCCATTTTGAAGTGAAGAAATTCTTTTCCTTATTACGTGTATAGATGATATAATAAGCTTCATCAGTAGATTCAAGGAAGTTATTTAACCTATAAAAATTATCATATGCTTTTTGCTGTAATACATTTTTTTCTGTTACATCAACACCATAAAAATTAATATCTCCACCTTCTGTAATTTTATAGTTGAATAAGTAATCTTTATTATTTACAACGATTTCAAACTTTCCATCTTTAGATATTGAAGCACATTTGAGTGCGAAAAATTCATCCGCCGCACAAATTTTTCCATCCAAAAAGAAATTTTTTAATTGGGATGCTGGGGAATTTTGGAATAAAATTTTCCCAGAGGAAGAAACCCTGAATACGGGTGTTGGATTCTCAAGAGGGAGTGAAGCAATTTCTCTTATTTCCTTTATTCGTTTTGTAACCTCTACTTCCAGGTTTTGGTTGAGTGATATTAATTGTTTGTGAATAGAGTCATACTCCTGCTCATTTATTTCAAAGGCATGCTCATTTAATTTTCTATCACGGTCATAATTATTATAGGTATCATTTATGCTTTGTAAAAAAGCATTCATATCCTCACCCTGTAGCTCTATATTGCCAAAGTGTTTCTTGACTTGTCGTAAAAGTTGGGGGTGGAGCATAGCGGTTTAAACTAACTCAGTAAAGGTTGTGATTGTAAATGTTTGGTTATGCAATTGGCTACAATCTGAAACATGGCCCATAACCGGCGATATTTCTCCATAAGAGAAAAAACCTGCTATAGTTGTATTCTTATCAAAAATTTCTGTTGCCGCTTCTAATTCTTCATCCATTCTGCTACCCAAAACCATTTTACGTCCAACACAACTAATAATAAGGGCAAGACAGGGAACATGCTCTTTAAAATTTACGAGTGCATATCTTGCTGCGTCTGGCACACTAAGGATTAGTTTGTCAAAATTCGTTTTCATTAACCTTGCTTTAGCCCCAATTGGCATGTTGCCGGCAAATGTCATCGTTTTATTAGTCTCGTCAATTGATAGAATTGTTCTTACGACAGAAAAATTATTTTCTTCATGCCTAATTGAAAGAGGGAACAGCAATGCGGAGCCTGGCAAATCATCGGCATATTTGCCAAGGTATTTTTTATAAAAATCAAGCGCATTGGTATTGTCAAGTTCCATTAATGTATTTTCCGAAGCACTTGTAATTGTACGTTCAGGACCGAAAACATCCCAACCTCCGTTAATACCTGAGCCAACTATAATATGATCTCCATACAATCCCATCAATACTACATTCCCTTCTGCAATATTTTCATTTAAGCCTACATAAGTACTGTGGAAATTTGCTCCATCACCTGCCAATCCACCCGTTACAATAACGGAAGAGTCAATGGTTTCGTAAATACCTTTTAAAAGGGCATCTCCATTTACAAGATTACCGTCTGAAATTATTAAAATATATTTTAAATTCTCCTGCGGTAATGCCTCAGCTACTTTTTTACCCAGTTCATGGCTGTTAGCACAGGATGAAATATTAGCTATTGAAAGAGAAACAGGTGTTTTTTCAAATAATATTGGCACACATACCAGAGAATTATCCAAAGATGTTGAATTGTTGATTTCGCCTGCTGTAGAACAGCGAATAATATCTGCGTTGGGAAAGGAATGGTTTATTTTGTTAAATAGACTTTCGTCCTTTAGTTTCCCTTTTTCTCCAAAAACCAACACTATCTGCGAATTGCCTAGGTTTGTTGTAGCCTCATCAATCCCAACCCAGTTATTTTCACTAAAATAAAAGTTATTGCTCTTCATAATTTACTGTAGATGGTTTGTTGTATTTGAATATATATTATATCAGACTATCTAGTAATATAGTTTGAATCTATTAATAAATGTAAGAATAGCCTTGCAACCCTAAGTAAATAGGTATAAATAATTACTTGTACTAAGTATTTATACTTAGCACACCTAAGAGCAGTTAATGTTTTGTTTTTGATGTAAATTATTTGTATTTAAAAAATAAAAAACACCGACCTTCCCCTGAGGTTCATAGGGCTTTATTGAAAAAAAACGTACAATAATAACATGCAGCAGGATAATTTGGTTGACAATTTAGATAGGGAAAGTTTATTGGAAAAGCAGCATGTTGCTATAGCAAACTCGATGGATGGAATAGCCTTACTTGACGCAGCGGGGAAATATTATTTTCTTAATGATGTTCACCTGAAAATGTTTGGTTATGAAAAACAGGAAGAGCTTTTAGGTAAAACCTGGACCTATATATATGGTCCTGATGAAATTGAAAGAATTGGAAAAGATTTATTTCCACTTCTTATGGCTAATGGAAAATGGTCTGGAGAAACAATCGGTTTAAATAAATTGGGATTGCCTGTTTATCAGGAAATCTCACTGACGTCTCTTCCTGATGGTGGATTAGTATGTATTTGCAGAGATATTTCTGATAAAAAGAAAAATAGGGAAAAGCTTGAAATTTATGAGCAAATTCTTAAAACTACTGACTCAATTGCAATTGTCACCAACGTTGAAAATAGGATTGAGTGGGTGAATGTTGCGTTTACTAAAATCACTGGATATATATTTGAGGAGGTCGTTGGGAAAAGGCCCGGTAGTTTATTGCAGGGAAAGGATTCCAATCCTGAGACCATTGCTTATATGCATGAACAACTTTTAAAGGGGTTGCCATTTAATTGCGAAATATTAAATTATAATAAGGAGGGGAAACCTTACTGGGTTGAAATTAAAAGCCAGCCACTTTTTAACAGTAACGGTGAGGTGGAAAGATATTTTTCTATTCAGGAAGATATTACAGAAAGAAAAGAAACAGAAAGAATATTAAAGGAAAATAGCCTTCGTTTACAATATGCAATGGAAGGTGCTAATGGGGCTCTTTGGGATTGGGATATCGTTAAGAGTACTGTTTATTACTCCCTTCAATGGAAATCACTGCTAGGTTATTCTGGGGATGAAATTTCTGATAATTTTAGTGAGTGGAAAAGTCGCGTGCATCCAGAGGATGTGGAAAATACGCTTGAAAAACTTACCGCTTATCAATTGGGCGAAACAGATAGTTTTCGGACTTATTTACGCATTCAACATAAGAAGGGGCATTATCTCCATTGGCTTGACCAGGGAATTATTACTGAAAGAAATAACGATGGTGAACCACTCAGGATGGTTGGAGCTGCAATAGATGTTACAGAACTTAGAGAGACTCAACAAAAATTGAAGGAAAGTGAAGAAAGGTTGGAGGTTGCCCTTGAGGCATCGGGGAATGGTATTTGGGATTGGAATGTAGAAACCGGCGAAACAATTTATTCTATTCAATGGAAAAAAATGTTGGGCTACGAAGAAAACGAAATTCAAAATTCCATTGAAGAATGCAAGAGTAGAATTCATCCGGATGACAGAGATGTTTGTTCGGATTCTATGAAAAAGTATTTGAGTGGAGAAACAAATACATACGATTGTCAGCAAAGACTGCTTGCGAAAGATGGACGGTATATTTGGACAATAGACCGTGGTTTGATTGTTAAAAGGAATTTAACCGGTAAACCTACCCGTGTAATAGGAACCAATATTAATATATCTGATATTAAACAGGCGGAAGAAAAATTAAGCAAAAGTGAAGAGCGATGGAGGATGGCACTTGAAGGAGCCGGGGCTGGCATTTGGGAATGGGATATTGCAAATAAAAATTTTGAATTTTCAGACCGGCATAATGAGAGCCTTGGATTTGAAATAAAAGAGGCCGTTCCAGGCGATTATGATTTTTGGTTGGAACGGGTTCATCCGGACGATGTGATTGTTATTACAGAAGCTTTAGATGAACATAGAAGTGGCCAACAACACTATTTTCAATGCGAATTTCGCTGCAGGAATAAACAAATGGAATATAATTGGCTGGAGGTTAGAGGTGTCATTTCACAAAAATTGAGTAATGGAGAACCTTCAAAAATGATAGGGTCCAGTTATAATATTCAGGAGAAAAAACTGATTGCTGAAAAGTTAAAGTCGAGTGAAGCAAGATGGAATTTTGCATTGGAGGGAACCGGTGCTGGTATATGGGACTGGGATTTGGTAAATGATAGTGTTTTTTATTCAGACAGGGCATTGGAAATAATAAATTATGAAAGAGTTGAAAACGAATCGACTATACAGGTATTTGAAGCAATTGTTCATCCTGAGGATTTAGAAAAAGTTGTAGAAGTTGTGAAGGGAATGCAAACAGGCACAAACAAATCTACCTTGCAATACAGGGTAAAAAACAGGCAGTCTGAATATATTTGGATAGAAGATAATGCAATGGTTGTGCAAAGAGATGCATTAGGAAAAGCAACCCGGATATTAGGTTCGTTTATTGATATTTCAGACAGGAAAAAGATTGAAATTGAACTGGTGAAATCAAAAGAGTTAGCAGAGTCGTTGGTAAAAAAAGAAAGAAGGTTTCTTGCAAATATCAGTCATGAACTTAGGACACCTCTTCATGCAGTAATAGGGTTAAGTGAACAACTGGTTAAAAGTGAGCTTGCTCCACAGCAAAAAGAATTTGTGACAATCATAAATGATTCAGCAAGTCATTTGTTAGAGTTGATTAGCGACGTTTTGGATCTTTCTAAAATTGCGGAAGGTAAAATAAAGCTGGAAGAAACAACCTTTTCATTTACCAAAATACTTTATGAGTCTATACAGCTAATTGATAAAAAAGGTATAGAAAAAGGGATAGTGCTTAAAATAGAGGAATGTGATTTTGAAAATAATCATTTTGTAAAGGGTGATCCATTACGTCTTAAACAGATATTTTTAAATATTTTGAGTAATTCGGTAAAATTTACTCAAAAAGGGCATATTGAAATAAAGTACTGGATTCAAACTGAGACGGACCAGAAAAAATACTATAAAATTATTTTTTCCGATACCGGAATAGGAATGGATGAAATAATGATTTCAAAATTATTTGGCGATTTTGTACAAGGGGATGAAACCTTTGCCCGAAAATATGGAGGTAGCGGACTTGGGCTGTCTATTACTCGTAAGCTAGTGGAGATGATGAAAGGGCAAATCGAAATTTCAAGTAAAAAAGAAGTGGGGACTGATGTTACCATTCTAATTCCATTTGAAGAGGTTGATATAGCGGAGTATCCGGAAGAGATTAAAACCTTTGAAGAAAAGGATTTTAGAAATTTAAGGGTATTACTTGCGGAAGATAGTACACTTAACAGGCTTGTTGCAACAACCATTTTGAAGAGGTATGAAATTTATCCAGATAAAGCTATTAACGGAAAAGAAGTTATTGAAAAGCTAAGCTCCGAAATGCAATATGACCTTATTTTGATGGATGTTCAAATGCCTGAAATGGATGGGATTGAAGCGACTCAATATATTAGGCAAAAACTTAAACTTGATATTCCAATCATTGCAGTAACTGCAAATGCCATTAAGGAAGAACTGGATTCTTATTTGTTAGAAGGAATGAATGATTATATTACCAAACCATTTGAAGAAAAAACATTGATAGATAAAATTGTACGATGGGCACCTATATCAAAATGAGGGCACGGTTGTTTTGTATACTTTAGCCCAAATCAGTCATGTTAATATACTTGAGGAGTGAAGCAAGGTTTTTTAACTGTAACTTTTTAAGAATGTTGTGTCTGTGCGTTTCAATTGTGCGGGAAGATAGTATAAGTTTTGATGCAATATCTCTGGTAGAAAAACCTTCCTTCAAGAGTTTGATTATTTCAATTTCCCGTAAAGTAAGTTCTTTTGTGTGGTGCGCTGATTGCTCTTCAACCTCATTATGTTCCGACAACATATTTTTTATTTCATCACATAGGTATTCTTCCCCTCTCATTATTACTTCAATGGCTTTAAACATTTCTTTATGAGAAGAGTTTTTGGTGATATAGCCCCGGGCGCCTAGTTGCAACATTTTTTTAGCAAATACCGGTTGGTTGTGCATAGAGAGTGCAATGATCTTAGTGCCGGGAGAATGTTTTCTAATCAGGGGCACTAGATCCATTCCAGACCCGTCGGGTAAATTAATGTCAAGAAAAACGATATCAGGTCTTTTTGAATCAATCATTTCAATAGCTTCTTTTAATGTTCCACTTTCTCCAATTAATTCAATATCGGAGTTTCCGTTAAACATATTTACCCACAATTCTCTTATCAATTTATGGTCATCAACAATGGCAACCGTCACTTTTTTCATAAACATTTTAAAATCTATTCTATAGTTTCTAATTCAGATAATAATGTAAAAATACGATGTGTTTGCTTTTAAAGTTAAAAGTATATTCAGAAATTTCATTCAATTTACGAATATAGGAAAAGGATTTTATACGTGTTAAATCCTTTCAAAACTCAGTAAAGTTAGTTTAATATGGCACAATCCTTCTTTACACATTAGTTTTTAAATATTTTACATGTTCAAGAAGGCTCTCCAATTATTATTGTTATAATAATTGGAGTAAACTTAAAATACCCCAAACTGAGAAAAGATACCCAAGATCTTAAATTAGGTATTGTGTCAACTTATTTCTTTAAAATATTTTCATAGTATAATTT
>CANNJE010000020.1 GCA_947504605.1 Chitinophagaceae bacterium | reverse complement strand
TGGCTAAACTTGGTCAATTAAAAAAGGAGCATCAATGCCTTGTAGGTTTTGCTTTGGAAACTAATAATGAAAAAGAAAATGCTTTGCAAAAATTAGCATCAAAAAATGCAGATTTGATTGTTTTAAATTCTCTTAATGATGCAGGTGCTGGGTTTGGATACGATACCAATAAGATTACTATTTTTGATAAAAAGGGAAACGAATATCCTTTTGATATAAAATCTAAAACAGCCAATGCTGTAGATATTGTGAATACTATTATTAATTACACTCATGAATAAGATTATCCTATTTTTTTATTTTACGCTGACTGTTACATTTGTAAGTGCACAGGAATTAAATGCCAGGGTAACAGTAGTTGCAAACCGGGTTGGAAATACTGTAAACAGAAGTACATTTATTACGCTTCAAACAGCACTAAATAATTTTTTAAATAATCGTAAATGGACCAAGGATGCTTATGCAGCTAACGAAAAAATTGACTGTAATTTTCTCCTTAATCTAGAGCAGACATCAGATGCAAATGTTTATTCTGCATCATTAAGTGTGCAGGCTGCAAGGCCTGTATTTAATACTAGTTATCTATCTCCGATTATCAATTACAAAGACGATAATGTATTGTTCAAATATGTAGAGTTTCAGATTTTAGAATTTAATGAAAGTAGGGTAAGTGGATCGGATGCATTGGTATCAAATCTTACAGCAGTATTTGCTTATTATGCCAATCTTGTTTTGGCTTTTGATAATCTTTCATTTGCGCCAAAAGGTGGAGATGTTTATTTTCAAAAGGCACAAAATATTATCAATAATGCCCCCGACGGAAGAGGAATCAGCGGATGGAAAGCTTTTGATGGAATTCGAAATAGGTATTGGCTGGTAGAAAACATGCTTAACAGCCGTTATAATATCATGCATGATGTTTATTATAATTATTATCGATTGGGGATGGATAAATTATATGAAGATGAAAATGTTTCAAGAACCGAGTTGTTGAATGTACTGAATCTATTAAATAGTTTTAATACAGAAAATCCCAACACAATGATCAATCAGTTTTTCTTCCAAGGGAAATCAACAGAGTTGATAAAAATATTTTCAAAAGCTAAAGCAATGGACAAGGCAAGGGCTTCCGAATTATTACAAAAACTTGATCTCACTAATGCGACCACTTATAAAGAACAATTAAAATGAGGTATTTACATATCGCTTTAATTTTATTGACTCTTTCACTTTATTCCTGCTCTGAATCCAAACTACCTTCAGGCATATTGGAGCCTGAGAAGATGCAAGCTGTTTACTGGGATTATATAAGTGCAGATGTTTTCTCGAATGAATTTATAAGAAAGGATAGTTCTAAAGATGCTGCACTTGAAAATGAAAAATTACAAGAACAAATTTTTCAACTTCATAAAGTGAGTAAAGCAACTTTTTATAAGAGCTATGATTATTATCTAAACCACCAGTTGCTGATGAAAGATATGCTGGATACGATGCTGGTGCGCCAACAGAAACCCATAGAAACCCAAAAGGATTCCTCCTTAAAAAAGCCTGTTGCATTATAACAATTTTAAAGAGCCTACTAATGAAAAAAGTTTATAATAATGCTGATGAGGCATTGAAAGATATCCAGGATGGACAGGTTTTGATGTTGGGGGGATTTGGACTTTGTGGAATACCTGAAAATGGCATTAATGCATTGGTGAAAAAAGGGATTAAAAATCTAACTTGTATTTCTAACAATGCAGGTGTAGATGATTTTGGAATTGGTCTTATGTTAAAACAGAAGCAGGTCAAAAAAATGATTGCGTCTTATGTAGGAGAAAATACTGAGTTTGAAAGACAATTACTGAGTGGCGAACTGGAAGTTGAACTTATCCCCCAGGGAACACTTGCAACAAGGTGTATGGCTGCGGGATACGGGATGCCAGCAATTTTTACTCCTGCAGGAGTGGGAACTGAAGTAGCTGAAGGAAAGGAGGTAAGAAATTTTAATGGAAAAGATTATCTTTTAGAATATGCATTTGAAGCAGATTATGCCATTGTTAAAGCTTGGAAAGGCGATACAGAAGGTAACCTGATTTATAAAGACACCGCCCGGAATTTTAACCCCTTAATGGCAATGGCCGGAAAGATAACAATTGCAGAAGTAGAAGAACTTGTGCCGCTTGGATCATTAGACCCTAATCATGTGCATACACCCGGTATATATGTTCAACGTATTTTTCAGGGTATTGATTATGAAAAAAGGATTGAACAGCGCACAGTTAGAAAAGTAGTGGATTAGTAATTGTCGATTATTTTTTAATAAAAAACTATCCTTCTTTTTATTCGATTTATTCGTTTAATATCAAATTATCATATTTTATGGCCTTAGATAAATATCAAATAGCAGAAAGGATTGCAAAGGAGTTAAAGGATGGTTATTACGTAAATCTGGGAATAGGTATTCCCACTCTTGTGGCTAATTATATTCCAAAAGAGATGCATGTTGTTTTGCAAAGTGAAAATGGTTTATTGGGAATGGGGCCTTTTCCGGAAGAAGGAAATGAAGATGCTGATCTTATTAATGCAGGAAAACAAACCATAACAACTTTACCCGGGTCTTCTTTTTTTGACAGTGCACTAAGTTTTGGGATGATACGTTCCGGTAAAGTAGATTTGACCGTATTGGGCGCAATGGAAGTAAGTGAAAATGGGGATATTGCTAACTGGAAAATACCCGGAAAAATGGTGAAGGGGATGGGAGGTGCTATGGATCTTGTGGCTAGCGCAAAAAATATAATTGTGGCAATGATGCATACCAATCCAAAAGGAGAAAGTAAATTATTGCCGGTTTGTTCACTCCCGCTTACAGGTGTAGGATGTGTAAAGAAAATTGTTTCTGATTTGGCCGTATTAGAAGTTACAACAGACGGATTTAAATTGTTGGAAAGGGCTCCAGGTGTAAGTGTTGAGGAGATCAGGGAAAAAACTGCAGGTAAACTAATTGTGGAAGGGGATATTCCGGAAATGATTTTTTAATTATTTATAAAATTAAAAGCCCCTTTGAACTAAAGGGGCTTTTGCGTAAAGTTTTTTTTATTTTAGATGGTTGGTGCAGCATTTAGAATTTCTTCAGTTACGCCAGCTGCATATTTTTCAAAGTTTTTGATGAACATTTTTCCTAATTCTTTTGCTTTTATATCATATTCATTTTCGTCAGCCCATGCATGTCTAGGGCTTAATAATTCTGAAGGTACATTTGGACATTCTTTTGGCATCAACATACCAAAAGTTTCGTGAACTAAATAATCAACATTATCAAGTTTTCCTTCAAGGGCAGCGGTTATCATGGCTCTGGTATAGCCCAACTTCATCCTTTGGCCTACACCATAAGGGCCACCGCTCCAGCCTGTGTTAATCATCCAGACATTTACATTATGTTCTCTCATTTTATTACCAAGCATTTCGGCATATTTACCAGGATGTAAAGGTAAAAAAGGGGCACCAAAACAAGCACTGAATGTAGCTTTAGGTTCTGTAATGCCGGCTTCAGTTCCTGCTACTTTTGCAGTATAGCCGCTTATGAACTGGTACATTGCCTGACCCGGTGTAAGTTTACTAATAGGGGGTAATATTCCGTATGCATCTGCGGTGAGGAAGAAAATATTCTTAGGTGTTTTCCCAATAGATGGTTCTAGCGCATTACTTATAAAATTCAAGGGATAGCTTACTCTGGTATTTTCGGTAATGTTTTTACTGCTAAAATCTATGGTATTAGATCCTTCGAAAAAAACAGTATTTTCAACCAAAGCTCCAGGCCTGATCGCTTGAAATATTTCCGGTTCTTTTTCCTCACTTAAGTCAATCGTTTTGGCATAACAACCTCCCTCAAAATTAAATACACTGTCATTCGTCCAGCCATGTTCATCATCACCTATCAACTTCCTGTTAGGGTCTGCGCTTAGGGTAGTTTTTCCTGTACCACTCAATCCAAAGAAAATGGCGGTGTCCCCATCTTTTCCCATATTGGCACTGCAATGCATACTTAATACATTGGCACGGACAGGTAAAACGAAATTGAGCATGGTAAATATTCCTTTTTTCATTTCGCCCGTATACCCCGATCCGCCAATTAAAATCGTTTTATGTTTAAAGCTAAGAATTGCAAAATTCTCTGAGCGGGTTCCATCTATAGAAGGGTCTGCTTTAAAACCAGGAGCCTGAATGATATGCCAATGGGGATTAAAATTTTCCAATTGGGCATCGTCGGGTCTTATAAACATATTGTAACAAAAAAGATTGTGTGCGGGGCTTTCATTGATAACCCTCAGGCTTAATCTATATGTATCGTCTGCACAGGCAAAACAATCCCGAACCCAGATTTCTTTGTCTGACAGATACTGCATCATTTTTTCCTTAAGTTGAAAAAAATAATTTTCCTCTATTGGAATATTAAAATCATTCCAATCTACAGTATCAGCCGTTAATTCATCTTTTACTGTAAACTTGTCTTTGGGGCTTCTACCTGTGAATTCTCCGGTTTTAATGATTAATGCACCGGTGTCATTTAGAATACCTTCACCTCTTTTGAGGGTTTGTTCATTTAGTTTAGAAGCTGTTAATTGATAGTGTATGGATTGGGTTGTACGTAATCCCATTTCACCTAAAGCCATTACAGGGGCTTCAGGTATCGTAGATACTGACATAGCAAGCTTTTTGATTAGGAGGCAAAGGTAGGGTTTCAATATTTTTAAAAAATTTTCTGAGTGGTTTTGAGACCTGTTCCCATTCAATTTTAATTTGATTTATTTTGCAAAAATCTTACAGGAGCCTCCTTTTTTTAAAAACCATTCCCCTATATCCCCATTCTCTTGAATGCTATTAATATTTATTTTCTTTTAAAAGTCATATGAATCAGGATTTCAAAAATTTATAAAACGTATATTGCAAATCAGTTTAATAACCTACAAATATTGGTGATTTCATTTTTAAATTTATTTTCATGAAATATCTTCCACTCAATCCAGAAATTTTTATTCAGAACAGAAAGCGCTTTAGAGAAAAGATGGAAAAAAATGCCATTGCTATCTTTAACAGCAATGATGAGTTGCCTACCAATGGCGATCAGTTATATAAGTTTAAACAGAATTCAGATTTATTATGGCTTGCTGGTATAGAGCAGGAAGATAGTATGTTGGTTTTGTTTCCGGATAATCCTGATACTAAATTCAGGGAAGTGTTGGTGTTGGTTAGACCTAATGAAACAAAAGAAAAATGGGATGGGCACAGGCTTCGGGTAAATGAGGCAGTGGCAATTTCGGGAATCCAAACAATAGTGTGGTTAGATTCGCTGGAAGCTATGCTTCAGCCATGGATCCATTATGCAGATACCATTTATCTTAACAGTAATGAAAATGACCGCAAATCGAATTGGGTTCCTGTTAGAGATTATCGTTATGCTGAACAAATGAAACAGCGTTATCCGCTTCATAATTACAAGCGAAGTGCGAGAATTATGAAAGACCTTCGTGCAATAAAAACGGCTCTTGAAATAGAAGTTTTACAGAAGGCTATAGATATTACGGATATTACAATGAGGCAGTTATTGAATTTTATCAAACCTGGAGTGATGGAGTATGAGATTGAAGCTGAAATTTATCATTCCTTTTTATCACAGAGAGCTACGGGGCCAGCTTACAGTTCTATTATTGCCAGTGGCGACAGGGCGAGAACTTTACATTATGTAGAGAATAATCTAGAGTGCAAAGACGGCGAATTGATACTAATGGATTTTGGTGCAGAGTATGGTAATTATTGTGCAGATCTTACGAGAACTATTCCGGTAAATGGTAAATTTAGTCGCAGGCAAAAAACTGTTTACAATGCCTGTTTACATTTACACCATTATGCTGCAAGTATTTTAAAACCTGGGATTAGTATTATTGATTATACAGAAAAACTGGGAGATGAAGCAACCGTCATTTTTCAAAAAATTGGGCTGCTCAAAAAATCGGATATTAAAAATGAAGATCCTGAAAACAGGGCCTATAGGAAATATTTGTACCATGGTATTTCCCATCATCTGGGTATTGATGTTCATGATCTAGGAACAAGAACTGAACCTATAAAAGCAGGTATGGTATTTACTATTGAACCTGGTATTTATATTGAAGAAGAGCAAATGGGTATTAGAATTGAAAATAATTTCTGGATCACTAAAAATGGTAATAAGGATTTGATGAAAAACATTCCAATTACTGTGGAAGAGATCGAAGCATTGATGAAGAAATAAGATTGGGTTAATGTACTGAATATAATCAACCCTTATTAATTTTTTGAATTACAGTATTATTTTAAAACCATTAAAAATGATTTGTCGGTGGTCATCAGTCCATCTTAATTGCTATCATGAAACAAATTCCGAATTTATTTACATTACTCAACCTTGTTTTTGGTTGTCTTGCCATCATTTGTATATTACAAAATGGAATAGCCATACAATATGCAGCGGAAGGAACACAATACATCGATATACCCGAGAAAATATGGATGGCATCACTTTTTATAGCTATTGCAGCTGTGGTGGATTTTTTGGATGGTTTTGTAGCAAGGCTGTTTAATGCAACATCAGAAATGGGGAAACAGCTAGACTCACTTGCAGATGTAGTAAGTTTTGGGGTGGCTCCTTCTATGATTGTTTACCAGTTTTTGAGGATGAGTTTTGCTAGAGAACAGGATGGGATTGAAGTGTCTTTAATTTGGTTGACACCTGCAATGTTGATTGCTGTTGCCGGAGCATACAGGCTGGCAAGATTTAATCTGGATAATAGTCAGCAATATGGTTTTAAAGGTGTTCCAATTCCAGCGGCAGGATTGTTGATTGCATCCTTACCAATGATATATTGGCAAACAGCCAATGAAACTGTTATTAATCTTTTATTGAATAAGTGGGTATTGTATGGAATTATTATGCTGGTAAGCTGGCTAATGGTAAGCAAACTACCATTAATGGCTTTAAAGTTCAAGGACAAATCTTTAAAAGGAAACCTGCCAAAAATATTTTTGCTTTTATTTTCACTGGCGGCCATCATTTTATTTCAGTGGTTATCTGTTCCGGTAATTTTTATCGGTTACATTATTTTATCTTTGATTTTCAAAAACAAATAAACATGTTATTTACAGCACAGGTTAAAGTAATGCCTTTAAAAGATTTATTAGATCCTCAGGGTAAGGCCGTTTTGGGCGGGTTAGAAAATTTGGGAGTTACATCTGTATCTGACGTGCGAATAGGCAAAAATATCGATCTTCAAATAGAGGCTGCCACCAAAGAAGAGGCTATTGAGATTGCATCTGTGGCAGCAAAAAAACTATTGGCAAATCCTGTAATGGAAATGTTTGAAATTACTGTCAATTAGTTGACAACCTAACTATGCTTTACATTATCCCCACACCAATAGGTAATCTTGCAGATATGACTTTTAGGGCCATTGATGTATTAAATAGCGTTGATCTTATATTGGCTGAAGATACCCGTACTTCATCTGTATTGCTTAATCATTACAATATTCAAAAACCGTTATCTCCCTATCATCAGCACAATGAACACAAAATAGTTTCCCATCTTGCCGACCAAATGTCTGCGGGCAAAACCATTGCATTGCTTACAGACGCCGGTACCCCAGGAATCAGCGATCCTGCATTTTTGTTGGTAAGAGAATGTGTTAAAAACGATATCAGGGTGGAGTGCCTGCCTGGTGCAACTGCCTTTGTTCCAGCACTTGTAAACAGTGGGCTTCCTATCAATAGTTTTTGTTTTGAAGGCTTTTTGCCCCTTAAAAAAGGAAGGCAAACATTTTTAAAAAGGATGGCAGAAGAGCAACGTACAATGGTATTTTATGAAAGCCCTATGCGCCTTGTAAAAACATTGTTAGATTTTATTCAATATTTTGGTGCCGAAAGACAATGCTGTGTATGCCGTGAATTGACCAAAAAATTTGAAGAAAATAAAAGAGGAACTTTGCAGGAAGTATACGGTCATTTTAATGCAAAACCTGTAAAAGGAGAAATCGTGATTGTGGTACAAGGAAAGGCTTCTTAAAAAAACAGGGCAACATCCTTCAGTTCTTTTCTTTTTAAATCGGGTACCCAACATTCATCTGCAGGAAATCCAACAGGAATTAACAAAAATGGTTTTTCATTGGCAGGCCTGTTTAAAATGCTACATAAAAAATTCATTGGAGATGGGGTATGTGTAAGAGCTATTAAACCTGCATGGTGTATGGCTGCAAGT
Source organism: Chitinophagaceae bacterium (assembly GCA_947504605.1). GTDB lineage: Bacteria > Bacteroidota > Bacteroidia > Chitinophagales > Chitinophagaceae > Ferruginibacter. The sequence goes on along the minus strand of CANNJE010000020.1, from coordinate 22,953 downwards.
AAAAAGCCACATGCAATACCAACACTTTCTGTTACATAATAATTTTGATGTTTGTGATTATTCTCTTCAAACTCATAACTTCTTTTAAAAACGATGATAAGATAAGGCGCAATTTCTAAAAAAGGCTTTTGCCAATCTGTTCCTATTGGCGACAAATCTTTTAACCATTCTTCGCTCATCCTGCCATTATAACTTATTTTTTCTTCTTCTTCTGCAGCTTCCCGTATTTGTTTTTTTATTGCTGCATCACCCACAACACAAAACGTCCATGGTTGTTTATGAGCACCACTGGGCGCTGTAGATGCAGATAAAATAATATTTTCAATTACTTCTTTAGGTATCGGCTTATCACTAAAATCACGACAGGTTCTTCGTTTGTTCATGTGCATTAAAAAATCTGCAGTTCTCTTTTTCATTTCATCAACACTATATGTTTTTTTTGCATAGGTTATAAATGGATGGCCATTTATAAGTTTTCTATTTTGCATAACATTATTTTTGTCGAAATTTACTTCAAACAAATTAACAGAATGAATTATAAAGCAACTTTTTTATTTCTTTTAGCAACTTTCTTATTTCTTATTATACAAGCCCAACCCGGCAGATGGCAACAAAGAGTAAAGTACACGATGAACATAGAGATGGATGTTAATAAAAATACATTTACGGGCAAACAAAGGTTGGAGTATATCAACAATTCTCCCGATAAATTAAATAAGCTTTTTTATCATCTTTATTTTAATGCTTTTCAACCCAACAGCAGTATGGATGTACGTAGCAGGGAGTTGGGTAAAAATATAATCAACGGCAGGCCTGATTGGGATTCAAGAGTACAAGACAGGATATCTAAATTAAAAGAGAATGAGATTGGGTATCAAAAAATAAAATTCATTAAAATGAATGGGGTAGATCAGTCATTTAAATATCATGAAACGATACTTGAAGTAACCCTTACGAAACCAATGATGCCTAATACGAAGATTGTATTGGACATGGAATTTGAGGCACAGGTCCCTTTGCAGGTAAGGAGAAGCGGGAGAGATAATCCTGGTACAGGTGTTAGATATAGTATGAGCCAGTGGTATCCTAAATTATGTGAGTATGACAAGGATGGATGGCATCCTAATCAATATGTTGCTCGGGAGTTTTATGGGGTTTGGGGCGATTTTGATGTTACCATTAATATTGATAAAAATTACAAATTAGGAGGTACAGGCGTGCTGGTAAATGCCAATGAAATTGGCTGGGGATATGACCGACCGGGTACTGAACTAAAGCCGAGTAAAAAGGATAAACGCAGTTGGCATTTTGTGGGTAGTAATATTCATGATTTTGTTTGGGCTGCCGATCCGGATTATAAACATATCGTACGTGCAGTGCCTAATGGGCCGGTACTTCATGTGATTTATAATGATAAACCAAATGATTCAAAGGATGACAGTGCTTGGACGAAAGTTGCCAATACAGCAGTAAAAGTATTACCCTTTATTGAAGCACATTTCGGAAAATACCCATTTCCACAATATTCTTTCATTCATGGAGGTGACGGTGGAATGGAATATCCAATGGCCACATTGATCAGTTCAGCTTCTACAGGTACAGCCATTCATGAATGGATGCATAGTTGGTTTCAAATGATGTTGGGAACTGATGAAAGTATGTATGCCTGGATGGATGAGGGTTTTACGAGTTATGCTGAGGATTTGATAACTGCTTTTTATCAAGGTAAGCCGGGTATATCTTTTTATGAGGAAGCTTTAAAGAAAAGACCTGATAATAGGGATTTAAAGGATCTGGTAGATAATGTTTTACCAAGAGAACATAGCGGTGGTTATGATAGTTATTTCCGTCTGGTGCAGAGTGGCTTGGAAGAACCACTTACTACACATGCAGATCATTTTAATAGCAACTTTGCTTATTCTACTGCTGCTTATTCTAAGGGAGAAGTATTTATGGAACAGTTGGGATATATAGTTGGTGCATCCATACGGGATAAAATATTATTGGAATATTATAAGCAATGGCGGTTTAAACATCCTAATGCGAATGATTTTATAAAACTGTCTGAGGATGTTAGCGGGATTCAATTGGACTGGTATCAAATTTATTTTGTGAATTCTACTAAAACCATCGATTATGGTATTGATAGTTTATGGGAGGAAAACGGAGTATCTAAGATCAGGTTGAAAAGAACAGGGTTTATGCCTATGCCAATAGATCTTCGGCTTACATTTAAAGACGGTAGTACTCAAATGCATTATATTCCATTGAACCTTATGTATGGAGAAAAAACATCGGAAAATGAAAGTGAAGCAAGAACAGTTTATGAACCATGGAAATGGACACATCCAACCTATGTTATAGAATTTAAAAACAAACTCACCGAATTACAAAAAGCTGAAATTGATCCCAGTAAAAGAATGGCTGACGTCAACAGAAAAAACAACGTACTTGAATTAAACTGGTAAGATTAATTCATATAAAATAAGAAAGCCCCTCAGGGGCTTTCTTATTTTATATGTCAGGCGATATTTACCTGCCAAAATATTTATTTACTGCTTCCACTCTGTTGCCAACATGTAGTTTGTTGTAAATGTTGTAAACATGCTTCCGCACTGTTTCAGAACTGATACATAGTTTTTCCGAAATCTCCTTATATACCAAACCATTTGCCAGCATTTCCAATATTTCGAGTTCTCTTTTTGAAAGTAAGTCAAGAGACGGATTAATAATATCTGTATTTTTTTGCTGAAATGCCATTACCACTTTTCTTGCAATCTGGCTACTCATGGGAGCACCGCCTTCATATAATTCCTTAATGGCTTCCAGTAATCTTGTGGGTGTTGTTTTTTTGATGATGTATCCACTCGCACCTGCAGTTAGTGCTTCAAATATTTTTTCATCTTCTTCATAAACAGTGCACATCATAAATAACATATCGGGTAACTGCACTTTTAATTTTTTAACTACCTCTATTCCATCTATACCTCCCAGGTGTATATCCATTAAAACCACTTTGGGTTCATAGATGGGCAATTTTACCAATGCATCCTCCCCGTTTTCGCATGAACAGCACAGTTTAAAGCCCTTAGTCATTGAAACAATCTGTTCCAGTGCTTTCCTGATATCGATATTATCTTCTACTATTGCAACGGTAATACTCATAATTGTAAATATTACTAAATTAAAGGGAACTAAAAATACCCTAAACAGGGAATGTAAAACCTATTTTGAAAGTTGGTATAACATAAATTTACCCTGAAAGTAGGGCTCGTTAAAGATTTTATCTATATCCCAAACAAAAGGTTTACAACCACTTTCAGAAATTTCGTTGGCAAGGTCGCCGCCTTTTAGGCAAATAAGCCCATTGGGTTCATCTTCTTCCCTGATTTTATTTTTTCGGATAAGTGGTTTGCTCCATCTCCAAAGGTCTTTAAGTGGCGCCACTGCTCTTGATATCACTACATCAAATTGCCGGTTTTTTATTTCTTCGGCTCTTGTATGTTGAGTGCTAATATTTGTCAAACCAATTTCACTTGAAATTTCATCTATCACTAGTAGTTTTTTATTAATACTGTCGACCATGTGAAAATGAGTTTCAGGAAAAAAAATAGCAAGAGGTACTCCGGGGAAACCGCCTCCACAACCCAGATCCATTACCTGCATATCTTTTTTAAAATTAAACTGAGTTGCTATCGTTAATGAATGCAATACATGGTGTAGGTAAAAATTATCCATGTCTTTCCGGCTGATTACATTAATCTTTTCATTCCAACTGCTGTACAGACCTTTTAATGCTGCCAGTTGTGTTTCCTGCTCTGGCGTAAAATCCGAAAAATATTTTTTTACAATGTCCATTTTATTATTTTAATCGTTTTTATTTCCAATGTTGTTTTGGTTTTCTAATTAGTGAAGGGGCAAATAAAAGATAATAAAAAAACATCCACAGATCAAATAACAGCAGAAAGGGTATAAGGTCTTTTTCGCCAAGCTTTGTCATTGTTTTTGCATATACAATTGTTTGAAAAAACAGTTTTATACCCAGCACAAGCAAAGCAAGTTTCCAGTTAAAAAAGACAATGCATGCAAACAGTAATGGATAAAAAATAAAATTCGCAAATGCATACAAGGCAAGAAAAAATTTATGAATAGGTTTATAAAATTTAGAGGTTGTATAATGCCTTCCTTTTTGTTTCATCCATTGAGTCCAAGAACTAGCAGGACTGCTGAGGGTAAAACTGTTTGGGTCAATATTTATCTTGGTATTTTTTTTAGTAGCTGCAGCATTTATAAAAAGATCATCATCTCCACCGGGTAAATGATTGTGTGCAGAAAATCCTTTGTGACGAAAGAATACCACTTTTTTATAAGATAAATTCCTTCCAACTCCCATGTAGGGAATACCTGCCAGTGCATAACTCATGTATTGTAAGGCTGTGTGAAATGTTTCCCAGCGAATTAGTTTATTGAGCAGTCCTTTCTTTTTATGAAATGTACCGTATCCGAGCACAATTTCGGTATTGTCGTCATAAGCATTTTGCATACTGTCTATCCAATATTCTGTTGCAGGCACACAGTCTGCATCTGTTAAAAGAACGATTTCATATTTGGCGGTTTTAATTCCAATACTTAGAGGAAATTTTTTGCCTGGAATCATTTTTGCTTCCTGAGTAAGTTCCACCACTTGCATTTGTTTGAACTCTTTTTTTAATTCCTCCAGTATGTATTTACTTTCATCATAGGAGTTGTCGTTCACAACAATTACTTCATGTGTAGTATTGTATTTTTGTACCAGTACACCCGGTAAATTAAGTACAAGGTTGGCAGCTTCATCTCGTGCACAAATAATAGCACTTACTGCATGGGTTTGGGTACTTGATTTTGGTTTAGGCTTATAAAAAGCCAGCCTGCTGAAGAAAAATAAATAATAAAAAAGCTGAACAAGTCCGGCTATACACAATAATACAAACAGCACAAGTTGCCAATGCAGCAGGAATAGTTTCGATAGATCCATAAATGCAAAAATAAGCGATACGTAGTTTAGAGCAACTGAATGATTGATTTTAAAAGGGAACTTTAAAATTTTATCTTTGCCAACTTATAAAAATATCAATGGCAGCACTTCAATTTCAACTTAAAGCAAATGATACAGGCAGTAATGCCAGAGCAGGACTAATTACTACAGATCACGGAGTGATAGAAACGCCCATTTTTATGCCTGTAGGTACCGTTGGGAGCGTAAAAGCGGTTAGTCAGCAGCAATTGGTAAAAGATGTGCAGGCTCAGATTATTTTAGGCAATACCTATCATTTATATTTAAGACCTGGTTTGGAGGTATTGGAAGCTGCAGGAGGTTTGCACCAGTTCAATGGTTGGCATAAGCCAATTTTGACAGATAGCGGCGGGTATCAGGTATTTTCACTTTCCGGAACCAGGAAAATTAAGGAAGAAGGAGTGATTTTTCAATCTCATATTGATGGAAGCAGACATTTGTTCAGTCCTGAAAAAGTAATGGATATTCAGCGTACGATCGGTGGAGATATCATTATGGCTTTTGATGAATGCCCGCCTGGTGGGAGTGAGTATAGTTATGCCAAAACATCTATGGAGCTCACACATCGCTGGCTGGATAGGTGTGTGAATCAATTTACAAATACAGCAGATAAATATGGCTATACACAAAACCTATTTCCAATCGTTCAGGGTGGGGTCCATCACGATCTTAGAAAAGCATCCTGTGAGTACATAGGTTCAAAAAATGCTACAGGCAATGCCATCGGCGGGCTTAGTGTGGGTGAACCCATAGAAACAATGTATGAAATCTGTGCATTATGCTGTGAATATTTGCCAAAGGATAAACCTCGCTACCTGATGGGAGTGGGTACACCATGGAATATTTTGGAAGGTATTGCAATGGGTGTTGATATGTTTGATTGTGTAATGCCGACCAGAAATGGAAGAAATGCAATGCTGTTTACATCAAAGGGTGTAATTAATATCGATAATAAAAAATGGGAGAAAGATTTTTCTGTATTAGATGATGGAATAGATTGTGAAGTAAGTAATTATTACAGTAAAGCTTATTTACGTCATCTGATGAAAAGTAAGGAGTACCTGGGGCTTACAATTGCAAGTATTCATAATCTAGCATTTTACTTATGGCTGGTAAAACAGGCTCGTATCCATATACTGCAGGGCGATTTTAGTAGCTGGAAAGAAGAGATGGTTGTTCGGTTACAACAAAAAGTTTAGCAGGGAAAATTTAACATCTTACACAATATCTTAACTCCCAGAATGTTTTAACTTGTACTTAAACACCGTTAAACCAAATATTATGAAACAATTATTTGCCGCTTTTCTTTTTTGTTTATTTATTCCTGTATTAACCAAAGCTCAAAATGGTACCGTTCAAAATGCTTCTATCCCCAAAGATGCACCAGTGGATGTGTCGGTTACCGATTTTAAAAATAATGTGCTGCAGAATGAAATTATTATTTTTAAAAGTAAACTCAATAGCAGGGAGTATCAGGGGATTACAAATGAACAGGGGAAGTTTTCAACACGCCTGCCTACAGGGGATGCATATGAAATATTTATACTTGGATTTAAAGATTCTACCAGCTATAATTTATTAGACATACCTGCAACGAAAGGGAATGCTTACTATAAAAATCCATTTAAAATAGAAATACAATTCCAGCCTTCAAAAACATTTGTATTGGAGAACTGTACTTTTGAAACAGGGAAGGCTACTTTGCAACCTGAATCTTTTACAGTGTTAGATGAGCTGGTAGCATACCTTGTTAGGAAGGAAGATCAGCGGATTGAAATTGGTGGACATACAGACAATGTAGGAAAGGCTGCCAGTAATCTTAAACTTTCTATGGATAGGGCTACTGCAGTGATGGAATATCTTATTTCTAAGGGAATAAGTCCTGAAAGATTAACTGCTAAAGGTTATGGAATGAGTGAACCAGTTGAAGAAAATAATACAGCTGAAGGAAGGGCGCAAAACAGGCGTACAGAAGTAAAAGTGCTTGATTAATCCTTTCTGTTTTAAGGAAAAAAGTGCCAGAGTATTTTTTAGCTCCGGCACTTTTTTTAAAGCAGTGTTGCTGTTTTTAATATTTTAGTTGTATTGATATTTGTGCCTACAGCAGGAGAAGGAAGTGTTACATTGATTACCCGATTTTCTTCAATTAGGCCATAGTTTGGGGCATAATAAGACTTGATATTACCACTAAGCGTTACCAATCCTCCTGATACAATATCGGGAGAAGTTAAAACAGTTTCGACATAAACTACATTGTTATATGGTTTTGAATTAACCGTTTTGGGAAGACCTTTTTCTTTAATAGTGCTTACTGCAACTAAAGTTATTGTAGGGACTCCAGGGCTTGGTGGATACAATGTTATAGGGAAGTTTTGAGTCCAGCTGGTATTAATAGGCTGGTCTACTGCAAAATACAAATTGACTCTTCTTGTTTGATTTGCTCCGATGGGTAGTAGGATAAAATTGTAATATTCTTTCCCCTCAATTGCATAATATTCGGAAGAGTTATCTAAACTATTGGTAAATACATGGTATGACCTGTTGTAGATTACAGAGTCTCTGTTTGTTGAAACCATTGTGTTTGTGCTGATCCCTCCTGGGGCATTGTTATTAGTGATTTCATACATCCAAGAGCTGCCGGAAGTAAGCGTTAAGTATTTATAAGTTTCTACCGGTGCCGGGCCGTCGTTTTTACTACATGAAAAAAGTGTCGCACTTAAAATACAGGAAACTGCAAAAAAGATCTTATTCATATTTTAAAGATAGGTTTAGCTTGTTATAAATAGTGGTAATTAATTTATCAGTGTTGCATTTTTGAGCCTAGTAGTAAAATCAGAATTGTTTACAATGCCAATATAGTTGATGTTAATTTTACTAGTGTTTTCAATCATTCCATAATTTGGGGCATAATAATAATCGATATCTGATAGCAGGGACGCTGCAGGAATACCTCCTATGGCAATGCTTGTGCTTACATGAATAACATTATTATAGGTGCTGCCATTTACGGTTCTAGAAATGCCCTTTTCTTCTATTTTGTTGGTAATTGTTACTGCAAGTGGAAAGGTGTTATAAGTGATATTATAAGTTTGTGCCCAACTTGCCCCAACTGCTGCACCTGCTTTTAGGTATAAATTTTCTACTTTTGTGCCTCCAAGTGCAGCAGGAAGGCTTTGATAAGTGTAATAATCGCTGCCGGAAACACGATAATATTCACTGGCTCCTGATCCACTATTGATAAAAACATGGTAGTTTTTGCTATCAATAGAGCTGTCACGGCTGGTTGAGCTAAGCGAATAGAGGCTTGTGGTTGGTGGTGGTATATTGTTTATGGTTTCATAGTTCCATATACTACCTGCCTTCATATTCATGAAGTTTTCTACGGTAGTAGAATCAGGGTTGTTATTTTTTTGGCAAGAAATACATAAAATACAAACCAAAAAAGCCAGAATTGCTATTTTTTTCATAGTAAAAAGATGTTTATTCTGTAATAATATGAAATTTTGTTTACAAATTAAATATTTACTCTTATCTTTGCGCTCCCAAATTTATGGCTAAACAGGCACTTATTAAACAGGATGGAACTATAGTAGAAGCGTTGAGCAATGCTATGTTCAAGGTTAAACTGGAAAACGGGCATGAAATATTGGCCACTATTTCCGGAAAAATGAGGATGCATTACATTCGCATACTTCCGGGTGACAAGGTTGGGGTGGAAATGAGTCCTTATGACCTTACAAGGGGTAGGATCATATTCAGGTATAAATAATCAGAACAAGCTTTTAGCATAGCTATCAGCCATTTGCAAATAGATAAAAACAAAAAAAAATGAAGGTTAGAGCTTCAATTAAAAAGCGCAGCGCTGAATGCAAGATTGTAAGAAGAAAAGGGCGTCTGTATGTAATCAACAAAAAAAATCCACGCTTTAAGCAAAAGCAAGGATAAAATCACTTTTGATTTATAATGTATGATGTGTTTTATAAACACATACAGCATATTTCAAAAAGTAAAAAAAATCACACATCAAAAATCTAAAATAAAACTATGGCTCGTATTGCCGGTATAGATTTACCAAAAAATAAAAGGGGTGAGATAGGTCTTACCTATATCTATGGTATTGGACGTTCAACTGCTGTTTATATCTTAAACAAAGCAAGTATCGACATCAATAAAAAAGTGAATCAGTGGAATGATGATGAGCAAACTGCCATCCGTAATATCATTAACAATGAGTTTAAAACGGAAGGTGCATTGCGTAGTGAAACTCAAATGAACATCAAACGTTTGTTGGATATTGCATGTTATCGTGGATTACGTCACCGTAAAGGTTTACCTCTTCGTGGTCAGCGTACACGTACTAACAGTCGTACAAGAAAAGGTAAACGTAAGACAGTTGCAGGCAAAAAGAAAGTTGCTAAGAAGTAATTGATAGTTACGAATTACGAATAACGGGTTACGGATCGCAGGCTTCCTGCATTCTGAATTCGTCATTCGTATTTCGTCATTTATACATGACTTGTATTTTTTGAAACAGCGCCGGATCGTTTAAGTCAGCAGGAGGGTTGTTTCAGTTTCGGGGTCACTCCGAAAAAATTTGATTAATGATTACCTATTTATTAAAAAAGTTATGGCAAAAGCACAGGGCGGTAAACAAGGCGGAAAAGCAGCCGCAAAAAAAAGAGTTGTAAAAGTAGATAGCCACGGCGATGCTCACATTACAGCAAGTTTCAACAACATCATCATCAGTTTAACCAATAAGCAAGGCCAGTTAATTTCATGGTCTTCTGCAGGTAAAATGGGATTTAAAGGCAGTAAGAAAAATACGCCTTATGCCGCTCAAATGGCAGCAGCTGATGCAGCTAAAGTTGCATTGGATGCAGGGTTGAAAAGAGTTGACGTATTGGTTAAGGGACCTGGAAGTGGCCGTGAAGGTGCTATCCGTTCTTTATCTCAAAATGGTATTGAAGTGTCAAGTATTAAAGACATTACTCCGATGCCACACAATGGTTGTCGTCCTCCAAAGAAGAGAAGAGTATAAATTTTTTGGTGTATAATTTTGATATTTGATTTCAACAGACAGAACGTTTCGATTTTTTAGAAACCCGCTGTTTTTACAAAATCATAAATAACACATCATAAAGTTTAAATAAAAAAATATTTCATAACGGGTGCATTATTCATTTTAAGATTTTTATAATGATGCATCGTCACTAAAAAATCAATATTCAAATTATGGCACGTTACACAGGCCCCAAAACAAAAATCTCCAGGAGATTTGGAGAACTCATCACAGGAAACGGTAAATGGTTAACTAAAAACAGTAACCCTCCCGGACAACATGGTGGAACTAAAAAGCGCAAAACTCTTAGCGAGTATGGCTTACAGTTAAAAGAAAAGCAAAAAGCAAAATACACTTATGGTTTGCTTGAAAAGCAATTCCGTAAAACTTTTGATGAAGCTTCTCGTAAGAAAGGCGTTACAGGTGAAAACCTGATCAAATTGCTGGAAGCACGTTTGGATAATACCGTTTATAGAATGGGTATTTCTATAAGTCGCCAAGGTGCACGTCAGTTAGTTAGCCACAAGCACATCACTGTAAATGGAGAGATTTTGAATATCCCATCTTACAGCTGTCAACCGGGTGATGTTATCGGTCTTAAAAATAAAAGTGCTGCTAACACTGCAATTACTGCAAATCTTCGTGGAAAGAATCCTAAATTTAGTTGGGTAGATTGGAGTGAGAGTGAACTGAAAGGTACTTTCATTACTTATCCAGAAAGAGAAAGTGTTCCTGAAAATATTAAGGAACAACTTATTGTGGAGTTGTATAGCAAATAATTCCATCTCTGTTTCCTAAAGAGGGAACAAACGAGATCATGATTTTATAATTAATAATAAACCTTAAACCCTTTTAGGGGTTTGGGGTAAAAACAAAATACAAATGGCCATTTTTAATTTTGTTAAGCCCGATAAAATTGTTCTTCAGAAAGCAAATGACTTTGAAGCTCAGTTTGAGTTCCGTCCTCTTGAACCAGGATATGGTGTAACAATCGGTAATGCTTTGCGCAGAGTTTTGCTGAATTCATTGGAAGGGTATGCTATTATTGGTATCAATTTAGCAGGTGCTGACCATGAGTTTGCAACAGTAAAAGGTATTACAGAAGATGTAACAGAAATTATCCTGAATCTTAAGCAGGTTCGGTTTAAAGCAATTGTTGACCATGATGTAAATACAGAAAAGGTTACACTTTCTATTAAAAATAAAACAGAATTCACTGCCGGTATGATTGGCGAAGCCTCTCCAGCATTTGAGGTAATGAATCCTGAATTATTGATTTGTACTTTAGACAGTAGCGCTAAGCTGGATATCGAAATTACCATTGGCAGAGGCCGTGGTTACGTTCCTGCTGAAGAGCATAAAGAAAAAAGTTCTCATTTTGGATATATTCCTGTTGATGCTATCTACACCCCAATCAAGAATGTAAAATACTTGATTGAAAATACAAGGGTAGAACAGCGTACGGATTTTGAAAAACTAGTTATTGATGTTGTTACTGACGGAACTATTCATCCGGAAGAAGCTGTTAAACAAGCTAGCCGTATTCTTATCCAACACTTGATGATCATCACTGATGAAAACATCACTTTTGATACTAAAGAAGATAAAAAAGAAGACCTTGTAGACGAACAAACTTTACAACTTCGCAAGATGTTGAAAACACCACTTGAAGATCTTGATCTTTCTGTACGTGCATTCAATTGCTTAAAAGCTGCAAAGATTAATTCATTAAGCGAACTTGTTCAGTACGAGCAGGAAGATCTAATGAAGTTCAGAAACTTTGGACAAAAATCATTGAGTGAAATTGATCAGGTTTTACACGAAAGAGGCCTTAGCTTCGGAATGGACCTGAGTAAGTTGAAACTGGATGACGAGTAATTAAGTTTATTGCTGACTTATAGTTTGCAATAGTAAATATTAAATAACAAGTACCTCACAAATCCTGACACGGTGTGAGGGAATTTAAAAAAACAATGTCATGCGTCACGGAAATAAAGGAAATAAATTAAGTAGAACAGCCTCTCATAGAAGAGCGCTATTGATGAATCTGGGTTGCCAGTTGATTACTCACAAAAGAATCACTACAACTTTAGCAAAAGCAAAAGCGCTGCGTACTTATATTGAGCCACTGATTACCAAAACAAAAGCTACCGAAAGTAAAGAAGCGATCTCTCACAATCACCGTATTGTGTTTAGCTATCTAAACGATAAATATGCAGTAAAAGAGTTGTTTACTGTAGTAGCTCCAAAAGTTGCTGGTCGTCCTGGTGGATATACCCGTATCATTAAGTTAGGTGCTCGTGTGGGTGATAATGCAGAATTGGCAATGATTGAACTGGTAGATTTTAATGAAATTTACGGTAAAACTGCTCCAGAATCTGCTGAACCAGCTAAGAAAACACGTCGTAGTGGTGCTTCTAAGAAAAAAGCAGAAGGAACAGAAGAAGAAGTAACTCCTGCTGAACCTACTGAAGCTAAAGCTGCTCCTAAGAAAAAAGCTGCAAAAGCAACTGAGGCTGCTATTGAAGAAACAAATGATGCTCCTGAAGCTTCTACTGACCAAAAAGAAGAAGCATAAGCGAATTTGAATTTATATAAAAGCAAACTTTAAACGGTTTGCTTTTTTTTTGATATTTATTTTACAAACAAATTGTTTTCTTTGCATCATAATTAGATACCATGACTAAAAATAAAGCAATACTGATACTGGCAGACGGAACCATCCTTTATGGAAAGGCATTCGGAAAAATTGGCACTGCTACGGGTGAGATATGTTTTAATACCGGGATGACTGGATACCAGGAAGTTTTTACAGACCCCAGCTATTCGGGGCAGGTAATTATCATGAATACTGTTCACGTGGGTAATTATGGTGTAAAACCAGAAGATGTAGAAAGTAACAGTGTAAAAGTAAAAGCAGTTATAGGAAGAAACCTAGAAGAGAAGTATAGCCGTTTTTTGTCTGACAATTCGCTTCAACAGTATTTGGAAGATCAACAAATTGTAGCGATAGACGGGGTGGATACTAGGGCACTGGTAGCCCATGTTCGCACTAAAGGTGCCATGAATTGTATCATTTCATCAGATGAAACTGATATTGAAAAACTTAAACAGCAATTAAATGATGTACCGTCTATGGATGGGCTTGAGCTAGCTTCCGTTGTAAGTACCAATGAGCCTTATACCCTAGGAGAAGAGAATGAACATTGCAGGATTGCAGTACTAGATTTTGGGGTAAAGAAAAACATCCTTAACTGCCTTGTGGAAAGAGGAGCCTATGTAAAAGTTTTTAATGCTAAAACTACCTTTGAAGAATTGGAGCAATTTAAACCCAACGGATATTTTATTAGCAATGGTCCTGGTGACCCGGCTCCTATGGATTATGCTATTAAAACTGTAAAACAAATATTGGCTGCAGATAAACCACTATTTGGTATTTGTCTTGGTCATCAGTTGCTGGCACTGGCCAATGATATTCCAACGTTTAAAATGCATCATGGTCACAGAGGTTTAAATCATCCGGTAAAAAATATTATTACTGGTAAGGCTGAGATTACCACACAGAACCATGGATTCGGAATTGATCCGGAAGCAGTGAAGCAAAACAATCATTTAGAGATTACACATGTGAACCTAAATGATAACAGCATAGAAGGAATTCGTATAAAAAATAAAAAAGCATTTTCGGTGCAGTATCATCCTGAAGCAACACCAGGCCCACACGACAGCCGTTATTTGTTTGATGATTTTATAGCTTTAATAAACGCTAATCAGAACTAATTTTACGAATCACGTGAATTCTTTTTAGTCAGGTGATTCGTAACTTACATTCGAATTATAAATAAGTGAAATGAAAATAGCCATCATCAACGGTCCTAACTTAAATTTATTGGGTAAAAGAGAACCCGAAATTTACGGTATTGCTTCTTTTGACAATTATCTGCTTCATTTAAAAGAGGCTTTTCCAACAGTTGATTTTACTTATTTTCAAAGTAATATTGAGGGAGATCTGATTGATGAAATACAACGGGTTGGTTTTTCTTATGATGGTATTATTCTAAATCCCGGTGGCTATACTCATACTTCTGTTGCGATAGGCGACGCCATCGCAGCTATTAAAATTCCGCTTGTTGAAGTACATATTTCTAATATTTTTGGCAGGGAAGAATTTCGAAAAATTTCCCATGTATCAGCGAAAGCAGTAGGTGTTATCAGTGGTCTTGGTTTAAAGGGATACGAACTTGCACTGCAATATTTTATTAAATAAATATTGTTACAGTTTTAGTTTTTTTGCTAATAGCTTTAATTCTTTTTTCATTTGATCCAGTGCTTCAATCTGGTTTTGAATAAAACTATTGTCTTCCAAAGCTCCAATCACTTTGTTCATTTCTTCATTGGTGTCGTAAACCATTTTTCTAAAAGGATTGGTATAATCTTTTTCTCTGGCTTTGTAAATGCCATTACACATCCATGTTCTGGTAGCAACCGCTTCTGATAATAAGGTTTTAAAAACTTCGGGGGTAAACTGCCTGGCTGTGATGTTTAAAATTTCAAGCAGGCTTGTGTAAGCATGTTGTAGTTTATCTTCAGCGTACCTGTTACCTTCTGTGCTATAAAAATCATGCATACTATCCCAGCTATTGATTTTACCAGACTTTATCCCATCTGTTAATTTTTGTACCGATGATTTTTTGATAAGTTGGCTGCCAATATTCACCCATTCTGCTCGCATCAATTTAGTTTGTAATGATTTTTTAAACAATTCAAAACTGCTTAATTTATTTTTTTGAATATGCTCTACTAAAAGCATTACAGCATAATATTGAATCAGTTCCTTGTAAATTTTAATGGCTTGAGGCACTTTAAGTATCACTGTTTCTCTTTTAGCATTTTCCCAACCGTTTACTACTGCAGTGCCATCTTCCTTTATTGTTAGTTTTTGTAAAATATCAAGACCATCAAACAATTCATTCACTGTATCAGGTGCCAAGTAATTGTATTCAATCAGTTGTATTTTTTCTGTACGCTTATCTCTGTCAAGGTATTTCCATGCATTTCGTTCCATTGCATACATATTGTACATAAACCAATAGGCAGGCATTACAACCAGATTATTATTGCTTACATCATTACTCACCAAGCTAAAGGGGAGTGGTATTTTTAATTCTGCGGGGAAATCACCTTTTGCAATAATGGTAAAAGATGCAAAGGTAGAATTGTGTTTCAAGCTAACACTCAGTCCAGGCCAGAACCCTCTACCTGCAATAATTTCACCATCTGCGCTGCGGCTATTATGATTGCTTCCGATGGTAGCCCCGGCAGCAATATTGCTTTGGCCCATTAACAGTGATGCGCACAAAAAGGAGTTGTTATGATGTTGTTCATGCGAAGGAAATATCAGCGTGTTTAAAACTTCGCAACAAGAGATAGTACTGTTATTTCCCAAATAGGAGTTGATAAGTCTTGCTCCGTATTTTAGCTGTGAGTGAGATGCAATTACGAACCTAACAGCTTTTACTCCGTAAAATATTCTGCAACCATACCCAATTATACCATTTACCAATTCGCAGCCTTCACCAATTTGTGTATGTCGGGCAGCATCACTATTTACTGTTACATTTTTAATTTTGTTGGCACCTTTCAAATACGCATCTGTACCTATATAAACATCTTTTAAAATGCCACAGTTTTTAATAACAGTTCTATCACCGATTTTTCCGTAGTAACCTCTTTTGTTATCAAATTTCTTTTCAGTAAAAAGTTTAAATTTTTCCTGCAGCACATTATCAGCTCTGTATCTCGACCACATAAATGCATCCCCAGCGAGCATTCCATCAAAAGGTAATATACGTCTACCTCCATTTTCATTACACACTTCCACCCAGGTGCGCACATTTTCATTTTCGCCTTCTTTAATAATGCCATTTCCAAATTTTGCATGGTCTGTTATGGCCATTTCATTTACATTGGCAATCATTACATCATCACCAAGAATATAATGGCTGAGGTAATTAACATTGTCTATACAAATATTATTACCAAGGTCGCAACTTATGATTGTACTGTTGTATAAACCCACAGCCATACGGAAGTTGTGAAATTCCCTGTAATATGGCTCCATGGCTCCAATGCGAACAAGGCCATAAAATTTACAATTTTTCACCAGGCCTGCATTAAAATTATTAGCCACTAGAATATTGTTCCAGTTGTCGGAAGTATTTCTGTTATGGATAAGTGTTTCAATTTGCAAAGTGGTGAGTGGTTTGTAACTCACACCAGAAGTGTTCTGCTGATTGCGCAGGTAATATTCATCTTTTCCTTTTGGTATATATTTAGCATCAATAAAATGATAACCTAATTCTTCTACCGGATGTGTTTTGATGATATTCATTTGGTATTTGATAAAAATTTAAGCGATAATAGCAAGTCTTCTACAATAATTGAATTAAAAGGTAAATCATTTGCCAATGAAAACTCTTCATTAGCAAATGATCGATTCTTTATTTATTCCACGGTAACACTTTTGGCTAAGTTTCTAGGTTTGTCTACGTCAATCCCTTTTGCAATCCCCGTATAATATGCCAATAATTGTAAAGGGATAACGCTGATAAGCGGCGCAATCAACTCATCAGCCGGAGGGATTGCAAAAACATGATTGCTTAATTCTGTACTTACTTCGTCACCCTCTGTGATGATGGAAATAATCTTTCCTTTACGTGCTTTAATTTCCTGCATATTGCTCACAATTTTCTCGTGATAAGAATCTTTGGTAGCAATAAATACAACCGGTAGTTTATCATCAACCAAAGCAATAGGACCATGTTTCATTTCTGCAGCAGGATAACCTTCTGCGTGTATATAAGATATTTCTTTTAGTTTTAAAGCACCTTCAAGGGCAATAGGAAAGTTGTAGCCACGACCAAGGAATAGGAAATCGTTGGCATCTTTATATTCATGTGCAATGGTTCTCAGTTCTTCTGCATTTTTAAGAATAGAATTTACTTTTTCTGGAACATCCTGTAATTCTAAAAGCAGGTTTCTATAACGTTCTTCAGTAATGGATCCTTTTTTTATGGCCATTTTTAATGCCATCATCATTAGTACAGCCAATTGACCTGTAAATGCTTTGGTTGATGCCACACCAATTTCATGACCGGCATGAGTGTATGCGCCGGCATGGGAAATACGTGCAATGGAGGAGCCTACAACATTTACCACACCAAAAATAAAGGCGCCGTTTTCTTTGGCTTTTTCAAGCGCAACCAATGTGTCTGCAGTTTCGCCACTCTGCGATATAGCAATGATAACATCGCCCTTGTTTACAATTGGATTCCGATACCTAAACTCAGAAGCATATTCAACTTCTACCGGGATGCGGCATAATTCTTCGATGATGTATTCTGCCGCTAAACCTGCATGCCAGCTTGTGCCGCATGCAACAATCATAATACGGTTAGCATTGATTAGCTGGTCGATATTATCTTCAATTCCTCCCATGGTGATGGTACCTGCTGCTGCATCCAATCTTCCCCTTAGGCAATCATAAATAGTGCTGGGCTGTTCAAAAATTTCCTTCAGCATAAAATGATCGTACCCACCTTTTTCTATTGCTGCCAGCTCCATATCTAAAGTTGTGATATAAGGAGTGATGGTTTCGTTCCCAAGGTTTTTTAAGATCAACTCGTTGGGTCTTACAATGGCCAGTTCATAATCATTGATGTAAACAACTTCTTTGGTGTATTCAATAATCGGAGAGGCATCGCTAGCCAGAAAGTGTTCCCCTTTTCCAACACCAATCACCAGCGGGCTTCCTTTACGGGCTGCGATAATTGTTTCTGGATCATCTCTGTCAATTAATAAAATGCAATAGGCACCTGTTACTCTTTTTAACGCAATACGCAGCGCTTCTTCCAGACTGCAGTTGTTGTTTTTTTGTATGTATTCTATAAAGTTCAACAATACTTCGGTATCTGTATCGCTGGTAAAACTGTATCCTTTGCTTACCAATTCATTTTTGAGAAGCGCATAATTTTCTATAATACCGTTGTGTATCATAGAAAATTGTCCATTGGAAGAAGTATGAGGATGGGCATTGCGGTCACTTGGTTCGCCATGGGTAGCCCAGCGGGTATGTCCTATTCCTATGTTAGAATCCAGGTTTTTTCCAATCAGTGATTCTTCGAGTTCAGCTACTTTCCCTTTTTTCTTATGCACCGATAAAATGCCATCTTTTATTAAAGCAACGCCACTACTATCATATCCACGGTATTCCAGCCTTTTCAGCCCTTTTAAAATGATCGGATAAGCCTGTTTAGGCCCCGTATAACCTACAATTCCACACATATATAGTAATTTGAATTTTTAATTAATCTTTATGTTACAATATTATTGAAAATAATGGCTGGTTGCACTTTTTTTAGTTATTTTCAAACTCAAACCGACACTAAATTTGAATTAAAATGCAAAAAGTAAAATTCCTGATTTTAGTTTGGCTTGCAATTCCTTTTGTAACGTTTGTTTATGGACAGGATACCAACTGCAATAACCATACCTTCTATATAGTGCGTCATGGAGAAAAAGATACCGGCAGCAATCCTATTTTGTCTGCCGCAGGAAGAAAAAGGGCTGGTGATTTATACAGGGTTTTAAAGGATAAAAAAATTGACCTGATTTTTGTATCACAATACCAAAGAACTGCTATGACTAGTGATTCATTGAGACTTTATAAAAATATAGATACCATCCATTATGCAGCCGATGCTACAGCCGAAGCGCTTTTTAAAAAAATAAATTCATTATCCTGTAAACAAAAAAATATCCTCATCATTGGTCACAGCAATACATTGCCATCCATTATTCGAAGAGCAGGTGTGAACAATTATACGCCGAAAGAAATTCCAGATTATGAGTACGATAATTTGTTTGTTGTAAGACAAACAAGAAAAAAAGCTATTCTTACAAATAAAAAATTTGGAGTTGTTTCTGTTTTGTCTACTAAATCGGGGCAAATGAAAATATCACAATAGAATTCCTTTTAAAAAGAAATAGGCAACAGAAAAGTAAATTACAATTCCTGTAACATCTACTAATGTGGCAACAAATGGCGCTGAAGAAGTAGCAGGATCCAATCTTAATCTTTTAAGGATGATTGGCAGCATTGAACCCATAAGACTTCCCCAGAGTACGATGCCAATTAGCGAAAAGAAAATAGTAACAGCTACAAGTTGCCAGTAAATACCATAATCGTAAATATGCAGTTGCTGCCATAAAACAATACGAAGAAATCCAATACTGCCCAGGATCAAACCCAGTAAAAATCCTGTAATCAGTTCACGCCGCATAACTCTCCACCAGTCAGCAATCGTTAGTTCACCCAAAGCCATTGCCTGAATAATTAGGGTAGAAGCCTGTGAGCCACTGTTGCCACCACTACTCATAATGAGCGGGATAAATAATGCCAATACTGTAGCAGTTTCTATTTCTGCCTGAAAGTATTGCATAGCAGTGGCAGTAAGCATTTCTCCAACAAATAAAATGACCAGCCAACTTACCCGCTTTTTTACCAATTTAAAAATATTGATATCCAAATAGGGTTCATCCAAAACCTCTGTACCACCAATTTTCTGTATGTCTTCACTAAATTCTTCACTTGCTATCCATAGTACATCATCAATGGTAACAATTCCGAGGAGAATATTTTTGTCGTCTGTAACGGCAAGGGCTACCCGGTTATTCATTTTGAAGACCTCATTGGCGCTTTCCTGGTCATCATTTACATTAAGAGATATATATCGCCCATCCATCAACTCATTCACTTTTAACTCTGGGGATGAAAGTATAATATCCCTGATTCTTAAATCATCCAGCAATTCGCCTTTTTCATTGATTACATATATTACATCAATTGTTTCTGAATTAATACCATAACGACGTATGGTTTCAATAACTTCTTTGATGGTATTGTGTTCATAAACATACACATAGTCGGGATTCATTAGCCTGCCCACACTGTTTTCGGGATAACCCAACAGTTCAAGTGTAATTTTTCTTTCATCCGGGTCCAGCGTTTTTAGGAGTTCTCTTACAGCTGCATGAGGTAATTCTTCGAGGAAAGCTACCCTATCATCGGCAGGGAGTTCATTTAATAATTCTGCTGATTTAAATACAGGCAGATCCTTAATGATTCTTTTTTGTACACTAAGGTCTATGATCTTAAAGACACTGGCTGCTCTGTGAATGGAAAGGTGTGCAATGATTTGCGCTTCAAAATCTTCATTTTCATAAATGAGGTCTGCAACATCGCTGATGTTTTGATTGTTGAGAAAATCTTTTATACGCAATTTGTTTTCAGAAGCGATCACTTCTTCAAACTGTTGCTGCAATGATATTTCTTCAATCTCGTTTAACATCCCTTCAAATGATTATTTTCGTTTATCAGTTTGCAATTTAGTTTTTTAAACGTAAGCAAAATCATGTTGAATGAATTTTTATATGTGCAGGATACTCCCAAAAAGGGCAGGGCTGTATTTACTTCTGAAACGATATCCGAAGACACTATCATAGAAATATCGCCTGTAATTGTAATGACAAAAGAGGAAAGGACTTACCTGGATAAAACGCTGTTACATGATTATATTTTTGAATGGGGTGAACAGCAGGATCAGTGTTGTATGGCGCTGGGGCTGATTCCCATTTATAATCACAGCTATACCAGCAATTGTGAGTATTATATGGATTTTGAAGAACAGATGATCCTGATAAAAACAGTCAGAAAGGTTGATGCCGGTGAAGAACTTACGATTAATTATAACAGAGACTGGAATGATGATAAAAAGGTATGGTTTGACGTAGAAGATAAATAAAATAATATGGTTCCATTTATAATTAATATTCAACCCTTTTGCATGCACCAATAAAGCTGAGTTTTTTGCAGTGAGGGCAGAATATTTTTTGAAAGGCTACAACTACTCAAAGACAAACATCCCAAGTAATTTGAAATATTGAAAGAGATATTTGAAACAGTTTAACTTAATTTTTCTAATAAAAAAAGGGTTGAAACATTTCTGCTGCAACCCTTTTTATATTCACTATTTGACTATTTATTTTTATCTGCAAATTCTTTGCGGATGATATTTAATGCACCACCAGCTTTGAACCATTCGATCTGTTGTTCGTTGTAAGTATGGTTAACAGAAATGATATCAGCCGAACCATCCTTATGGTTTAAGACAAGTGCAAGTGGATTGCCGGGTGAAAATTCAGTCAGGCCATTGATATCAATGGTATCATCTTCCTGGAATTTTTCATAATCAGCTTTATCGCTAAAAGTTAAACCAAGCATCCCTTGTTTTTTAAGATTGGTTTCGTGTATACGTGCAAATGATTTTACCAATACAGCCCTTACTCCCAGATGGCGTGGTTCCATAGCAGCATGTTCTCTTGATGATCCTTCACCATAGTTTTCATCGCCCACTACGATAGATCCGATGCCTGCAGCTTTGTAAGCTCTTTGAGTATTAGGAACAGTGCCGTATTCGCCTGTTAACTGATTTTTTACCAAATCTGTTTTTTCGTTAAAATAGTTTACTGCACCTATCAGCATGTTGTTACTGATATTGTCTAAATGACCACGGAATTTTAACCATGGACCTGCCATAGAAATATGATCAGTAGTACATTTTCCTTTTGCTTTTATCAGCAGTTTTAATCCTTTCAGATCAGTTCCTTCCCATGCTGCAAAAGGATCAAGCAATTGTAAACGTTTACTTTCCGGAGAAACAATTACCTGCACACCTGTTCCATCTTCTGCCGGTTTTTGATAACCTGCATCTTCAACAGCAAAACCTCTTAATGGTAATTCATCTCCCACAGGAGGATCCAGTTTTACCTGTTCTCCTTTATCATTGGTTAATGTATCTGTTAATGGATTAAAATTCAAATCACCTGCAATAGCCATTGCTGTAACGATTTCCGGAGAACCTACAAATGCATAAGTATTTGGATTTCCGTCTGCACGTTTAGCAAAGTTTCTGTTGAAACTGTGAACGATGGTATTCCTCTCTGCTTTTTCAGCACCAACACGTGCCCACATTCCAATACAAGGTCCGCATGCGTTTGCAAATACAGTAGCTCCAATTTTATCGAAAATTTCCAGGAATCCGTCTCTTTCAATGGTGTAACGAACCAGTTCACTTCCTGGTGTTATGGTAAATTCCGATTGTAGTTTTAATCCTTTTTCTGAAACCTGTTTGGCCAGGCTTACAGCACGACTGATATCTTCGTAAGAAGAGTTGGTGCAACTACCAATTAATCCAACTTCAATTTTAGTAGGCCAGCCATTGGCTGCAGCAGCTTCTTTCATTTTCGAAATTGGCGTGGCAAGATCTGGCGTAAATGGCCCGTTTAAATGAGGTTCCAGTTCGTTTAAATCAATTTCTATTACCTCGTCGAAGTATAATGCAGGGTTTGCATATACTTCCGCATCTCCGGTTAAATGTTCCTTAATAGAATCAGCCAAAGCTGCGATTTCTTCACGGCCAGTTGCATTTAGGTAGCGGCTCATGCTGCTGTCGTATCCAAAAGTAGAAGTGGTAGCACCAATTTCGGCCCCCATATTACAAATGGTTCCTTTACCTGTACAACTCATGCTGGTAGCACCTTCTCCAAAATATTCCACCACAGCACCTGTACCACCTTTTACGGTAAGGATACCTGCCACTTTTAGAATTACATCTTTTGGGGCAGTCCAGCCATTTAATTTGCCTGTAAGTTTGATTCCTATCAGTTTAGGCATTTTTAATTCCCATGGCAGTCCAGCCATTACATCACATGCATCTGCACC
>CANNJE010000019.1 GCA_947504605.1 Chitinophagaceae bacterium | reverse complement strand
TTTACAGGGCCTCGACTTTGTTCAAGGTGCACAAATTGCTTTAGACAGTCTGCCCCTTCCTAATATAAACATTGATACACGCATTTATGATTCAAAATCTTTTCTGCAATATATCCCTGCCTTAATTTTTAATAAAGAATTGGATAGTATTGACCTGATCATTGGATCTGTAAAAGACCAGGAATTTTTGGAACTCGCCAATTTTGCAAAACAGAAAAATATCCCCTTTATTTCTGCTACACATCCAAATGACGGAGGCGTTACAGCCAATCCTTTTATGGTGATCGTTACGCCTACCCTAAAAGCACATTGCGAAGCCATCTATTCCAAAATCCTTCAAAACCATGGCACCGATAAAATCTACATTGTTCGAAAGTCGGGCACTCAGGAAAATACAATTGAGGAACTGTTTAAAAAAATAAATGCACCGGACGGAAAACCATTGATAAAAATAGAAGTGATAAATATTAATGAAGATTTTTCTGTTTTAAAAAACAGGTTAGACAGTAACCGGAAAACAGTTTTTATTGGTGGGAGCTTAAATGAAACCTTTGCCAATAACCTCGCCACCTATGCACAGTCCATCAGTAAAACATATCCCATTACCCTTATTGGCATGCCCAACTGGGATGGATTTACAACATTGTTGAAAAATAAAAAACTCATTGATTTTCCTATTTATTTTACCTCTCCATTTTACAATAACAAATGGGACAATTACAGCAAACGAATAAAAGAAACTTACCTCAGAAAGTATAAAGGTATTCCTTCAGACCTCACCTATAAAGGATTTGAAATTACCATGCAGTTTGTAAAACTATTGATCAAATACCCCAATGATCTTACAAGTCATTTGAATGATTATACTTACAAAATTTTTACGGATTACCATTTCAAACCAATTTTCCGAAATAAAAATGCTGCTTTACCCGATTATTTTGAAAACAAAAATCTTTACTTCATAAAAATTTTTAAAGGAACAACTACTAAAGCCTGGTAAGAAATTAAATTGATACGATTAAAAGCCACCTCTTGTTGACGAGGTGGCTTTTGTTTTGTACCGTTATTTTAAACAGACAAATACCCCTTTAATTTAAAAAGAAGTTAGCGGCAATTATATTAATGAGTGCAGGCTTAATGAAAATAAATACCCACCTCTTTACGCTTTATGTTGTCCTTTATCTAAAACAGTAGGATCAAATCCTTCGCTGCTGATTTAATCCAAACAAAACTTTACAGGTACAAAAAAGCCGCTCTTTACAGAGCGGCTTTAATATTAATTGGTCAGTAGATTATTGAGTAACAATCACACTGGCACTGGCAAGACGTTTGCCATTTTTATCTTTAACCTCCAGCATATAAATACCAGAAGTTGCATTTTCAAGATTCACATCCATTCTGCTGTATGGTGCAGCAATTGGGAATTGTTTTGAGAATACTCTCGCACCTTTACCATCATAAACATTCACAGAATAAGCATCAGCGCTATTATAGCTATAATACCTTACCTGGAATTGTCCCCTGTTTGGATTAGGATAAACAAACACCATATTACTGATTGAATCAGCAATGGTAACCCTGTTGCTGGTAGCAGTACATCCGTTAGCATCAGTAACCAAAACAGCGTATTGTCCAAAGCCATCAATATTTACAGGCAATGATGAAGCAGATGCTCCATTTATCAGGAAGCTGTTTTTATACCACTGGTAAGTATAGTTATTACCTGCAGGGCTTACTGTTGTATACAATGCACTGTTGATGTATGGAGTTAACCTGTTGTATTCTGCCGCAACCAGTACCGCACTTGGTAATGGATTAACCACTAATGTTACAGCATTTGAATTAACAGATCCACAAGGCACCCCTGCAACAATCACACGGAAAATATTACCATTGTTTACCGTTGCAGCATTGGTGATACTTAATGATGGAGTTGTTACACCGGCAAAAGGAGCAGAGTTTGTAAGGTTTACAAACGCACCGCCATTTACACTTATCTGCCATTGGTAGGTAATAGTACTTCCTGTTGCGGCAACATCAAATGTTGTAGCACCACCAGCACAAATACTGCGGTTAACAGGTTGGCTTGTAATAGCAACCAGGGTATTGACGGTTAATGTAGCAGCACTTGAATTTAAGTTACTGGTACAAGTACCATTTAATACCACACGGTATTGATATCCTGTCATGGAAGCGGTCAATCCGCTAAGGCTTAAAGTAGCAGTAGTAGCTCCTGTAATATTGGTCCACGAAGTACCTGCATTGGTACTAAGCTGCCATTGATAAGTAGGTAATGTACCCGTTACAGCTACACTAAAGGAAGCTGTAGTTTGAGTAGGCAAACAAGCTGAAGTACTCACTGGCTGTGAAGTAACAACAATCGCTGTATTTACAGTAAGTGTAACACATGATGAAGTAACGGTGTTACAAGTACCTGTTACAACTACCCTGTAAGCATATCCATTTTGTGAAGCAGTAGTACTGCTAATCACAAGTGTATTGGTTGTTGCACCTGTAATATTGGCAAATGTACCCGCACAACCTGTTGTTGAAACCTGCCACTGATATGCAGCACCAGTTCCTACAGCAGCAACAGTAAATGTTGCATTGCTTCCTTCGCACAATACAACAGCAGTTGGTTGTGTATTAATAGCGGCTAAAGTATTTACAGTTAACACAACAGCGCTGGATGTGATAGGTGTAGGAACACAACTAAACACATTTACACGATATTGGTAACCATTTTGAGTAGCAACAGTTGAAGGCAAACTCAACGTAGCTGCAGTTGCACCAGTGATATTGGCAAAAGTTAATCCACCATCAGTGCTTTGTTGCCACTGATAGGTTAAGGAAGAACCGCTGGCAACTACAGTGAAATTAGCTGTTTGACCAACACATACAGTAGTAGCAGATGGCTGAGTACTAATAGCAGCTGCATTCCCTACAGAAAGGATCGCTGCATTTGAAGTAACTGCTGTTGGACATGTTCCGCTCACAATCACTCTGTAACGATAGTTGTTTTGAGCAAGTATTACACCTGTTACAGTATAGCTACTAGATGTAGCACCTACAATTGTTGAATATGGAGCAACACCGTCTACACTAAATTCCCATTGGTAAGTAAGTCCTGTTCCGGTAGCGGTTACGCTAAATACCGCATTGTTACCCACACACTCCACAGCATTTTGTGGTTGAGCAGTAATAGCAGGAGCAGTTTGAACAGTAAGTATTCCGGCTGTTGTAGTAACAGATCCGCACTGACCGTTTACAATAACCCTGTAGCGGTAGTTATTCAACGCTGTTGTAACTGCAGTTGCTGTATAAGTAGCAGCTGTAGCACCGGTAATATTAGTATAAGTTACGCCATCAGGGCTTGACTGCCATTGGTAACTAGTAACCGCAGCACCTGAAGTTGTTACACTAAAGGAAGCATTGCTGCCAGAACAAACACTAATATTTGCTGGAGCTGCATCAATGGTTGGAGCCGTTCCCGGAGAAACAACAAATGATATCACCCTTGTTTTGGTTATAACACCCGAAATACCGGTAATAGTAATATTGTAAGTACCTGCAGCAAGTGTATTGGTATTGTTTAATGTAACAACACTGCTGGCACCAGGCACCACTGTTGTAGGTGCAAAACTTACAGTTGTTCCTGCAGGAACCCCTGCTGTTGCTGTCAAAGCAACCGGAACTACATATCCTCCAACTGAAGTTGTACCAAGGGTAACATCCGCTGTTGTAACAGCATTACATGCAATGGTTGTAGCAGCAGGTGAAGTAAAGTCAAATCCTAATGAAGGTATTGTAATAGTAAAATTGGTATTAGAAATATCAAAGAAAATATTTCCAATTGACTGTACTTTTATCCTTGCAGTAGCAGAAGGTGTATTTGGAATAACAACCGCTTCAGTTCCATCATTTGGAGTACTTGCTACAAGAACTGTAGGGAAAGTTAAACCACCATCCGTAGACAATAATATTTTTACATCAGAACAACTTACGGGAGCACCGGTAGTACCATTTACCGACCAGGTTACTGTTTGACTTGTTGTTGCTTCCCATGAAACGTTCGTATTAGGAACAGTAACAGCAAAAGGACCTGAAGCTGCAACGGTAACAGTCATATCTGTAAAGGCAGTTTGACCAACTTTAATACCAACACCAGAAGAAACATAAGGACTATTATCCCTTACAGTTAATCTAAAATTTAAATTTCTTGTTACTGAACTGAGTGCTTCAATATTAGCTATTGCATCTCCACCAGGTAAAGTTGGTGTTACAAATAAACCTGCCAATATCGTAGACAATTTTGGAAAAGTCCTTGATGGCGAAGCTGTAGGACTAAATGATAACCAGTTTGGCCCGGTTAATTTAGTAGGGCTTGCCACACTAGCATTTCCTGTTGTGGTAGAGTTGTCATTTTGTTCCCAGCAATAAGTCAATGCATCGCCGGCATTGGCATCTGTAGCCGAACCGATCAATTCAAATGGAGTACTGATGGGAATAGTATAATTGCTTACAGAAGCAACAACGGGTGTTGCATTGTTAGCCGTAATATTCGTTGTTATTGGACAAGTCTTTGTTGCCAGGTTATTTTGAATTTGTTGGATAGATGCCTGATGAAAGATATCTATTGAATGAGGTGCAACATCCTGACCTGTAATACCCGCATATCCCATAATGGTAATACCAGAACCAACTTCTTTATTTACACCTGTTCCTTCATTTGACATAGAAAAAGTGTGATTAGCCCCTAATTGATGACCAACCTCATGTACCACATAGTCAATATCAAAATTATCTCCCTGTGGAATTCCATCCGCAGGTGAAGTGATACCACTCCCTTTTCCTGATCCGCAAACGCAACCGATACAACCGGCGTTTCCACCGCCACCGCTTGCTCCAAACATATGTCCAATATCATAATTGGCATCACCAATTATAGAAGTTAGGGTAGATTGTAACTGACCGTTCCATGCCCCCATTGTTGTATAAGGATCCGTTGTAGGGTCATAATAAATAACCGAAGTTGTATTGGCTATAAGATTAAGATGCAAAGCCAGATCTTTTTCGTAAACACCATTACAACGGCTAAGGGTTGCGTTAAATGCAGCCAATACCAATCCAACCTGAGTTGCGTTAAATGCACCAAACCAATTAGAATATTCACCATTACAAGATTGCGCCAAACGCATGGTTTTTAACTCCCCTGCAGAACTGGTGGTTGTATTGCTTGTATTAGAACCGTCAAGCCTTAAATTGTTAGCAAAATTTTGCTCTTCTGTAGAACAGGTCCATGGCAATTGCCCGATAACTCTATGAGATTTGAATACTGCATAAACGCTATGGTCTTTGGAATAAGCTTCAATACACTCATTTTCGCTCTCAGTCCTGAAAACCATGGTTTGTACTCCTTGTGGAGAAATACTAAGTTTTAAAGTAGCATACTTATCGGTAATACCTTTCCCGGAGAAAGCCCTTATTTGAGGGAACTGAGCTTGCAAATCTGCTTCAAAATTGGAAGCTTCAAAAACTTCGAATTTTTCAAAAGCTCCTGCAGCATTAGGCAAAGAAATAATTATTGAATGCTGACGTGCCTGACTTCCTGTGATGGAAAACAATTGCTGCCTTAAAGGTTCAATATTCAAGTCAAATAATTTGAACTCTTTCGGAAACGATTGTCTCGCTACAGCTTTGTCAGTGATTACTGCACCTCTGCTTCCATTGTGTGCCGACCAAGGGTCTATTTGAGAAAACCCTAATGTGGCAATCAATGCAAACATTACTGTTAATAGTAAAGTTTTTTTCATGTGTTTTAAAATTTTGGTATTGCAAAATAGCATAAAGGTTTGATACTTGGAAACCAGCCGGCACAAAATAATAGCAGAAATGCAATTATTTATATTCGAAAGCCCAAGTTTTCGAACTTATCATGTTATTTTATGATAGTTAGCAGTTTTGAATATTAAAATATACTAATACAGTATCGTTTTAAAAGGATTATGATCTTTTGCTATTCTTCTTTTTCAATTCCTGTTGATTGCTCATAAACAACTTCAGACATTCAATTAACTTCGGTACAGCATTAATAAAAAATAGCTTCCCCCAACATTTGAAAACAAAATCATTACCCATTAATTTTAGAATACTATATTTTCTCAAAAGCATTGAACAATATAAATGAAACTGCAGAAGACGAATGGATATATTCAAATAATAAAGGGGCTGCAGCGATACAACCGAAGCCCCTTTATTTTTCAGCAGCAAACATGGGAGCAAATAGAACTCGGTAATTCAGGTCTTGTAAATGCACCTACCGGATTCGGTAAAACTTATGCAGTTTTTCTGGGTGCTGTCATCCAATATATAAACAACAATCCCAAAGATTACCTTACCCGCAAAAACAATGGACTACAGTTAATTTGGATCACGCCACTAAGGGCATTGGCTAAAGATATTCAACGGGCAATGGAAGAAGTCATTAGCGAACTGGGAATACAGTGGCAAATAGGTATTCGTAATGGAGATACTCCCACCAATGAAAGGGCCAGGCAAAAAAAACAAATGCCTGAAGTACTAATCATCACTCCGGAAAGCCTTCATTTACTCTTAGCACAAAAAGAATATCCCAACACTTTTAAAGATCTTAAAATAATTGCTGTTGATGAATGGCATGAATTGCTGGGAAGCAAAAGAGGCGTTCAGGTAGAGTTGGCAATATCAAGATTGGTTGGACTAAATAAAAAAACAAAAGAGCAGAACACAGCAATTAAAACGAACAACAAACCGCTCTGTATCTGGGGCATCTCTGCAACCATTGGAAACCTGGAAGAAGCAAAAGACATACTCCTTTCCACACTCAATAAAGAAGGACTCATCATAAGAGCACCGCACAAAAAAAAGATTGAAATAGAATCCATCATCCCCGATGAAATAGAAAGATTTCCATGGGCTGGTCACCTTGGGATAAAACTCGCAGAAAGGATACTACCCATTATCCACAGCCATAAAACAACCTTGGTATTCATTAACACTCGTGGCATGAGTGAGCGTTGGTACCAGCAACTGCTCACTGTGGCTCCGGAACTTTCCGGCGTGTTGGCTTTACATCATGGCAGCATCGAACTCGACTTACGGTTATGGGTAGAGGAAGCGCTGCACAGGGGAACATTGCAGGCAGTTGTTTGTACCAGTAGTCTGGATCTTGGAGTAGATTTCAGACCAGTGGAAGCAGTGGTGCAGGTAGGCTCTCCTAAAGGAGTAGCAAGATTTTTACAAAGGGCTGGCCGCAGCGGTCATCAGCCCGATGCTGTAAGCAAAATATGGTTTCTGCCTACCCATTCACTGGAACTGCTGGAAGCTGCCGCACTAAAAGAAGCAATGGAAGAAGACTTGATAGAAAGCAGGCAACCCTTTTTATTATGTTTTGATGTACTCCTACAATATCTCTGCAGCATCGCAATATCAGACGGCTTTTACCCCAATGAAATTTTTAAAGAAATAAAAGCTACTTATTGTTACAGAGATATTACTGTTGAAGAATGGAATACTTTATTGCAGTTTCTTCACAGCGGCGGCAAAGCTTTGCAACAATATGATGATTATAAAAAAATAGAAATTATTGATGGCCTTTATAAAATTACCAACAGGCGTTTAGCCATGCGGCACAGAATGCATATTGGCACTATAGTGAGCGATGCTATGATGAAAGTAAAATTCATCAGCGGTGGTTTTATTGGCATCATTGAAGAATGGTTTATTAGCCGCTTAAATCCCGGAGATGTATTTACCCTTGCCGGACGCAACCTGGAATTTGTGATGATTAAAGACATGGCTGTACTTGTAAAAAAATCTACCTCTACAAAATCAATCGTTCCCAGTTGGATGGGTGGCCGTTTGCCACTAAGCTCCAATCTTGGCTCAATGCTTCGAAAAAAATTGTCAGATGCAGCCGCAGGTAATTACACAAAAAAAGACAGAGAAATAACCGCACTGGAACCTTTGTTTCAACTTCAAAAAGAAAACTCACATATACCCTCCAGCGATGAATTATTGATTGAACATATCGAAACCAAGGATGGCTTTCATGTATTTATTTATCCTTTCGAAGGCAGGCTTGTGCACGAAGCAATGGCTGCACTGCTGGCTTACAGAATCAGCAAAATTTTACCCATCAGTTTTTCAATTGCCATGAATGATTATGGTTTTGAATTATTAAGCGATCAGCCAATACCTATAGATGATACCAATGTGTACGAATTATTTTCGGATCAAAATCTTTTGACAGATATTCAAAAAGCGGTGAATGCCTCGGAAATGACCAAAAGAAAATTCAGGGATATAGCAGTAATTGGAGGACTTATTTTTCAGGGTATGCCCGGCGAACATGTTAAGCAAAAACACCTGCAGTCATCTGCATCTTTACTCTTTAATGTTTTTTCTGAATACGACCCGGATAACCTTTTACTAAGACAGGCATTTAATGAAGTACTGGAACAACAAATGGAAGAAGCAAGGTTGCGAAAAATGTTGAACAGAATTAGTAAGAGCAGGATTGTTATCTGTTATCCTAAACAATTAACCCCTTTTTGTTTCCCTATTAAAGTAGACAGCCTCAGAGAAAATATTAGTTCAGAAAAACTGGAAGACCGTATCAAAAAAATGCAGCAACAACTAGAGGCTGCAGCAAAAAAGTAAGGGTCAATCCCTACCCTGTTTAAAACAGAATAGTGAATGACCCTTTATTAATTGATAACTACAATCTCTTTATGCTCTCAATCCAATTTTAAACGCAAGACTGAAATAAGAGAATGCATCTACTTTGTTACTATTGCTTGTAAATTTCCATTCCTTTCCAGATAAGAAAGGAGGATTGTTTGCGCTGCCTGCAGCTTCTCCTACTCCAACATAAGAATCATGACTTTCAAGTAAAAAACCATAAGTCAATCCTTTGTTTAAATGCAGGCTCGGCATTTTAAAGGATACCCACTTATCATTGCAACTTTGATTAAACGTTACGTTAGCAGAACCCAATGTTGGACCCCAACTTTGTTGTAAAGGATCAAATGAATGAAGGGTCATCATAACCTCTCCAGGACTTGCAACAATAGAAGAAAAAACTTCTATCGTATCAAGATCACCTTCTGATGGTGCTATAAATGTTTGCCCCATAATAATTTCTTTATGATCTCCTTTGCGGTGACCTAACCATGAAGTAGCATTGTTGGTAAGTTGCTGTACGGCGGCATTTGAGTTGGGGGATTGTGCTTGTGTGTTCATAACGGTTTTCGATTTAAGTTAAAATAAGATATTAGATTATGAAGTAAATTTTAATAACCTCTACCCTATAACTACAATTTACTTCAATTATTGTGCACATATGATTACAATCAGGTAACTAATAGTTAGCGGTATGTTAAGATACATACATAGAATAAAAATAATATAAAGGATAAACTAAGGATAACTTTATGTAAAACAATTAATTAAATATAACATACAATTATCTGACCATACTAATAAAGCAAAATCAATTTGACCACATTTATCTAAATACAGACAAAACATTTGTATTATTTGCTTTAAATCATATTTCAAAATGCTTAATAATCGACCTTCTTATGGTCAACTGATATCATTACTTATTGAGGATGGCATCGATAGAGCCTGCAATCAAATCCATAAAAAAAGGAGTAAGATAAAATCTTACTCCTTAGTATTTTAATTCGAATTTTCGAACTTACTCTTCGTCATCAAAGCTCATCGCTTCTTTGGTTGTCATCAGCAATTCATATTCCTCCTTGCTTCCTACAATCATATTTGCAAACTCACGTAAACCTGTACCCGCTGGTATATGATGGCCGGTGATAACATTCTCTTTCAATCCAAGCATCTCATCGGTTTTACCTTGTATAGCTGCAGAGCTTAGTACTTTGGTAGTTTCCTGGAACGATGCTGCAGAAATCCAGCTATGTGTACCCAATGATGCTTTGGTAATACCCAGCAACAAAGGTGAAGACGTTGCAGGACTTGCATCACGGAATTCAACCAGTTTTTTATCTGCCCTTCTTAAGATAGAGTTTTCTTCTCTTACATCACGCAAAGTAGCAATCTGACCGGTTTTAAGCCTGGTGCTTTCGCCATGATCCACTACAACTTTTTTATCGTAGATATAATCATTCTCTGTGTTAAAGTCCATTCTGTCTTCTGTATCCCCTTCTAGGAATTTGGTATCACCTGCATCTTCAACCGTTACTTTACGCATCATCTGCCTAACTATTACCTCTACGTGCTTATCATTGATTTTTACACCCTGCAAACGATATACTTCCTGTATTTCATTTACAACGTATTCCTGAACTGCAAACGGACCTTTGATTGAAAGAATATCCGCAGGAGCTGTTTGACCATCAGATAAAGAAGAACCCGCTTTTACAAAGTCACCATCCTGCACCAAAATCTGGCGGCTCAATGGAACTAAGTATTTGCGTACAACACCATCTTTTGCTTCAACAATGATTTCTCTGTTACCACGTTTGATGGCACCAAATGCAACCACACCGTCAATTTCACAAACTACTGCAGGGTTACTTGGGTTACGTGCCTCAAACAATTCTGTAACACGAGGCAGACCACCGGTAATATCCTTCAGTTTGCTTAATACCCTTGGAATCTTAACCAATACCTGTCCGCTTCTTACAGTATCCGATTCTTCAATCACAATATGCGAACCTACTGGTAAGTTGTACGTTTTCTTTTCTTTACCTTCTACGATAATAGCAGGCAATTTGGTTTTATCTTTTGTTTCAATAACCACTTTTTCACGGTGACCAGTTTGCTCATCAGCTTCATCACGATAAGTAACACCTTCGATCAAAGCATCAAACGAAATCTTACCATTTACTTCAGCAACGATAACATTGTTGAACGGATCCCATGTGCAAATTACTTCGCCTTTGGTTATTTTCTGACCGTCTTTTACATTCAACACAGAACCGTAAGGAATGTGCATACTGTTTAATAAACGATCGGATTTAACATCAATATTTCTGATCTCTCCGGTACGACCGATAACCACCTGTATTTTTTTACCTTCTGCATTTTCAGTAGATACTGTACGCAATCCGTCAAACTGAAGTGTACCGTCAAACTTAGCATACAAAGAAGATTCAACTGAAGTAGATCCGGCCACACCACCCACGTGGAAAGTACGTAACGTTAACTGTGTACCAGGCTCACCAATTGACTGCGCTGCAATGATACCAACTGCATCACCACGTTGTGCCAGTATGCCCGATGCAAGGTTTTTACCATAACATCTTACACAAACACCACGTTTGCTTTCGCAGGTAAGTACAGAACGTATCTCAACTGTTTCAATACCACTTTCATCTACCAGTTTAGCATCATCTGCACTGATTTCTTCACCTGCTTTTATAATTAATTCTTCTGTTACAGGATGGAAAACATCATGTAAGGAAGTACGACCTTCGATCCTGTCGCTCAATGGTTCAATAATATCTTCGTTGTCTTTTAATGCTGAAGTTGCAATACCACGTAAGGTGCCACAATCTTCGTCATTGATAACCACATCCTGCGCAACGTCTACCAGCCTACGAGTAAGATAACCCGCATCCGCTGTTTTTAGAGCCGTATCCGCCAAACCTTTACGGGCACCATGCGTAGAGATAAAGTACTCCAATACACTTAGGCCATCCTTAAAGTTTGCAAGAATTGGATTCTCGATAATCTCAGATCCTGATGAACCACTCTTACGAGGTTTAGCCATCAGCCCCCTCATACCACCAAGCTGCTTAATCTGCTGCTTGCTACCACGAGCACCTGAATCTAGCATCATATAAACCGAGTTAAACCCTTGTTTATCCGCTGCAAGATCTCTGATCAACGTTTCAGTTACTTTAGTATCTACACGACTCCAAATATCAATGATCTGATTATAACGCTCATTGTTGGTAATTAAACCCATGTTATAACTGTCCATTACTTCCGAAACCTCTACCTGTGCATCAGCAACCAGTTGTTCCTTAATTGCAGGAATAATAAGGTCATTGATGTTAAATGATAGTCCACCACGGAACGCCATACGGTATCCCAAAGTTTTAATATCATCTAGGAATTTCGCAGTAATAGGAACACTTGTCCATTTAATAATGTCACCAATGATTTCACGCAACGCTTTTTTAGTAAGCAATGCATTAATGAAACCAACTTCTTTTGGAACAAACTGGTTGAAGATTACTCTACCAACAGTTGTTTCAATTAATTTAAAGGTTAGAGAACCATCATTGTTACGATAGTTTGCTTTCACCCTGATATTGGCATGAAGATCAACTTGCTTCTCATTGTAAGCAATAATTACTTCTTCTGCAGAATAAAATGCTTTTCCTTGTCCTTTTACGATCTCGTCTCCAACTGTTTTTTTACCCTTGGTTATATAATACAAACCAAGTACCATGTCCTGAGAAGGAAGGGTGATTGGAGTACCATTTTGAGGGTTCAAAATGTTGTGAGAAGAAAGCATTAATAACTGGGCTTCCAAAATAGCAGCGTTGCTCAAAGGAACGTGAACTGCCATCTGATCACCATCAAAATCGGCGTTGAAGGCCGTCGTTACCAATGGGTGCAACTGAATCGCTTTACCTTCAATCAATTTTGGCTGGAAAGCCTGGATCGACAAACGGTGAAGGGTTGGGGCCCTGTTCAACATTACCGGGTGACCTTTCAAAATATTTTCTAAGATATCCCAGATAATCGCCTCTTTCTTGTCAACAAGTTTACGGGCAGATTTTACGGTTTTAACGATACCTCTTTCAATTAATTTGCGAATAATAAATGGCTTAAATAATTCTGCAGCCATATCTTTTGGTAAACCACACTCATGCATCTTCAATTCAGGTCCTACCACAATTACAGAACGACCAGAATAATCCACACGTTTACCCAACAAGTTCTGACGGAAACGTCCTTGTTTACCTTTCAGTACATCACTCAAAGATTTTAATGCACGTCCACCTTCTGCTTTTACAGCATTTGATTTACGGCTGTTATCAAACAATGAGTCAATCGCTTCCTGCAACATCCTTTTTTCATTACGAAGGATTACTTCAGGTGCTTTAATTTCTAATAATCTTTTCAAACGGTTATTACGAATAATAACACGACGATAAAGATCATTCAAATCAGATGATGCAAAACGACCACCATCCAAAGGAACCAATGGACGTAATTCTGGTGGAATAACAGGGATATATTGCATTACCATCCATTCAGGACGGTTGTTAATTCTTGTATTAGCATCACGGAAACTTTCTACTACGCTCAAACGCTTTAATGCGTCTGCTTTACGTTGTTGAGAAGTTTCATTTGCTGCTGCATGGCGCAAGTCAAAACTAAGCTGGTCTAGGTTAAGCCTTTCCAACATAGCATGAACCGCTTCTGCACCCATCTTAGCGATGAATTTTTCCGGATCTTCATCAGGAAGCAGTTGGTTTTCTTTTGGCAGTGTATCCAAAATATCCAGGTACTCTTCTTCTGTAAGAAGGTCACTATAATTTTGTCCTTTATCTGCACGGATGCCTGATTGAATTACTACAAAACGCTCGTAGTAAACGATGGTTTCCAATTTCTTGGAACTCATGCCCAACAGGTAACCAATTTTATTTGGCAATGATTTAAAATACCAGATATGAACTACAGGTACCACCAATTTGATATGCCCCATACGCTCACGACGTACTTTCTTTTCAGTTACTTCCACACCACAACGGTCGCATACAATACCCTTATAACGGATACGTTTGTATTTTCCACAGGCACACTCATAATCCTTTACCGGGCCAAAAATTCTTTCGCAAAACAAACCATCTCTTTCAGGTTTGTAAGTACGGTAGTTAATGGTTTCCGGCTTTAAAACTTCACCATAGCTTCTTTCCAAAATGCTGTCTGGCGAAGCCAAACCAATGGTGATCTGGGAAAATGTTGGCCTCGGACGGTTTTCTTTTTTGAATGCCATATTCTAAATTGATAATTTTTAAATTGATAATTGATAAACGCCTTTCTCTTTTCCGGTTTCTGTTATTCTACAAAGTTCATAGCCGCAAAGCGACTATGAACTGTAATTTTATTGAAGTCCAGATCCCACTTTTGCAGGATAGAAACGTTTACTCAAATTTTAAATCCAATCCCAAACCTCTCAGTTCATGTACCAGTACATTGAATGATTCTGGAATACCCGGCCTTGGTATGTTGTCACCTTTAACGATGGCTTCATATGTTTTAGCCCTTCCGATGATATCATCCGATTTAAGGGTAAGCAATTCCTGAAGAATATTAGATGCACCATATGCTTCCAGTGCCCAAACCTCCATCTCACCAAAACGCTGACCACCAAACTGAGCTTTACCACCCAGCGGTTGTTGTGTAATAAGAGAGTATGGCCCGATTGAACGTGCGTGCATTTTATCATCCACCATGTGGTGAAGTTTGATCATATAGATGATTCCAACAGTTGCTCTCTGATCAAAACGATCGCCGGTTTCTCCATCATACAAATAAGTATGACCAAATTTAGGAAGACCTGCTTCGTTGATTCTTTCGTCAATTTCTGCTACGCTTGCACCGTCAAAGATTGGAGTTGCAAAACGAACACCCAATTTTTCACCAGCCCATCCAAGTACCGTTTCATAAATCTGTCCAAGGTTCATACGACTAGGTACACCCAATGGATTCAATACGATATCTACCGGAGTTCCATCTTCCAGGAACGGCATATCTTCATGACGTACAATCTTTGCAACGATACCTTTGTTACCGTGACGACCCGCCATTTTATCACCCACTTTCAGTTTACGCTTAACAGCCATATAAACCTTAGCAAGTTTTAATACACCTGCAGGTAATTCATCACCAATAGAGATGTTGAATTTCTCTCTTTTGTAACGGCCCAACTCTTCATTGTATTTAATGTTGTAATTGTGCAGCAAGGTATTGATCAGGTCATCGATTTTTTCATCGCCGCTCCAACCTAATGGATTAACGTTTACAAAATCAATGTTTGCAAGATTTTTTGCAGTAAACTTAACGCCTTTGCTAATCAACACTTCACCGAAGTTGTTGGTAACACCCTGACTGGTTTTATCTTTCAGCAAACTCTGCAATTTTTGTTGCAGCAGCTCCATGATAATTTCCTCGTTGGCTTCGTGCGTTTTTTCAATCTTCTCCAGCTGTGCTTTCTCTCTTACTTTAGCATTCTTATCTTTCTTGGCACGTTGGAATAATTTTTTATTAATTACCACACCCTCAGTTCCACTTGGCGCTTTCAAAGAGGCATCTTTTGCATCACCGGCTTTGTCTCCGAAGATGGCACGCAACAACTTCTCTTCAGGAGTTGGATCGCTTTCACCTTTTGGAGTGATTTTACCAATAATAATATCACCTTCTTTGATGGTTGCACCAATACGGATGATACCATTCTGATCCAAATCTTTGGTAGCTTCTTCACTTACGTTAGGAATATCCGGAGTCAATTCTTCTTCACCCAATTTTGTATCACGTACTTCTGTTTCAAACTCACTAATATGGATAGAAGTAAACCAATCGTCTTTTACTACTTTTTCAGAAATTACAATCGCATCCTCAAAGTTGTAACCCTTCCATGGCATGAACGCCACTTTTAAGTTACGTCCCAAAGCCAGTTCCCCGGCCACAGTTGCATAACCTTCAGTTAGGAAATCACCTTCAGTAACCTTTTGCCCTTTTATTACTGCAGGACGAAGATTGATGGTTGTTTCCTGATTCGTACGAACGAATTTGGTTATTTTATAAATAGTCAAATCATCTTCAAAACTAACCAGTTGCTGCGCTTCTGTTCTCTTATATCGAACATGAATTTCATTACCATCTACATACTCTACCACACCATCACCATCAGCATGAATCTGAATCCTTGCATCACGTGCAGCTTTACCTTCCAGGCCTGTTCCTACAATAGGAGGCTGAGGACGTAATAATGGTACAGCCTGACGTTGCATGTTTGATCCCATCAATGCACGGTTGGCATCATCATGCTCCAGGAACGGAATCAATGAAGCACTCAAACCAACGATTTGGTTTGGAGCCACATCCATGTATTCCACTTCCTTCTTATCAAGAATAGGGAAATCACCTGTCTGACGTGACTTAATCATGTCTTCAACGAAATTTCCTTTATCGTCAATATCAATATTTGCCTGCGCAATTTTAGCAGTATCTTCTTCTTCTGCACTAAGGAAAGTAATCTTCTTCATATCCACTCTTCCATCCGTTACTTTACGGTAAGGAGTTTCAATAAAGCCCATATCATTGATCTTGGCATGCACACAAAGTGTAGATATCAAACCAATGTTTGGTCCTTCTGGTGTTTCAATAGTACACAAACGGCCATAATGAGAATAGTGAACGTCACGTACCTCAAAACCAGCTCTTTCACGACTTAAACCTCCGGGTCCAAGTGCGGAGATACGACGCTTATGCGTGATCTCACTTAATGGATTGGTTTGATCTAAGAACTGCGATAACTGCGATGTACCAAAGAATGAATTGATAACTGAAGACAATGTTCTAGCATTGATCAAATCAACCGGAGTAAATACCTCATTGTCACGAACGTTCATTCTCTCACGAATGGTTCTGGCCATACGAGCCAAACCAACACCAAACTGAGCATATAATTGCTCTCCTACTGTACGAACACGACGGTTGCTAAGGTGATCGATATCATCTACTTCACTCTTACCATTGGTTAATTGTACCAGGGTTTTAATGATGGCAATAATATCGTCTTTTGTTAATACTTTCTTCTCGATAGGGAAGTTTAATCCAAGACGACGGTTGATCTTATAACGACCCACCTCACCCAAATCATAACGTTTGTCTGAGAAAAATAATTTATCAATGATACCACGTGCAGTTTCATCATCCGGAGCATCTGCACCACGCAATTGCTTGTAGATATGCTGAACCGCTTCCAGTTCACTGTTGGAGGTATCTTTATTTAATGTATTGTAGATAATGGCATAATCACCGCTCACTTCTTCTTTCTGAATGAAAACACTCTTCACGTCCATTTCCATGATCATTGCAATATTGGAATCATCCAAAATGCTGTCTCTCTCAAGAATGATCTCGTTTCTTTCAATAGAAACTACCTCACCGGTATCTTCATCAACAAAATCTTCAACCCAGGTACGAAGTACACGGGCTGCAAGGCGTTTGCCAATATGTTTTTCTAATGTTTTGCGGTCTGTTTTTACTTCATCAGCCATACCAAACAGTTCAAGGATATCCTTATCTGTTTCAAATCCAATAGAACGTAATAAAGTAGTTACAGGGAATTTTTTCTTACGGTCAATGTAAGCAAACATCACATTATTGATGTCTGTTGCAAACTCCATCCAGGCTCCTTTAAAAGGAATAACCCTTGCAGAGTAAATCTTGGTTCCGTTCGGGTGAACAGACTGTCCAAAGAATACACCAGGTGAACGGTGTAACTGGCTTACGACTACCCTTTCAGCACCGTTGATAACAAATGTACCACGTGGTGTCATGTAAGGAATATTTCCAAGAAATACATCCTGAACGATTGTTTGAAAATCAACGTGCTCTTCGTCATTACAACTAAGGCGCAATTTCGCTTTCAGCGGAACGGCATACGTTAACCCTCTTTCAATACACTCATCGATAGAATAACGAGGAGGATCTACGAAGTAGTCTAAGAATTCCAGTACAAAAATGTTACGGGTGTCTGTAATAGGAAAGTTTTCCTTAAACACACGGAACAGCCCTTCTACGTTACGTTTGTCGGGGGTTGTTTCTAACTGGAAAAAATCTTTAAACGACTGAATCTGGATTCCGAGTAAATCGGGTTGCTCTGCTATCAGTTCAACTTTTCCGAAATTGAAACGTTTAGCAGCGGTTGATTTTGTTGCAGACATATTGTAATTAAAACGTTTTAGTGTGCGTGGGCCTTATAATTCGAGGCATAGTGATAACAGCTAATGCCACTAACCCTAAATTAAAGGAGGGCAAAGTTATGGAATAAAATTTAGAAATAGAGTCCCGGACAGAGATTTTTGAGAGATTTGGTAGG
Source organism: Chitinophagaceae bacterium (assembly GCA_947504605.1). Classification (GTDB taxonomy): domain Bacteria; phylum Bacteroidota; class Bacteroidia; order Chitinophagales; family Chitinophagaceae; genus Ferruginibacter. Next base: position 13,341 of record CANNJE010000019.1, on the reverse strand, counting down.
ATTTTTGATAAAATCGGAAGATTTTCGGGGAGACGGATGTTTTTAGGACTGAATTTGTTGTTTAAAAAGCAATAAATGGATTAAAAAAATAAAAAAGCCGGAGATAAATCTCCGGCCTTTTAGCTATTTATAAGATCAGCAATTAAGCAATCTCAACATCAGCACCTGCTTCAGTTAATTTTGTTTTAAGTTCTTCAGCTGTTGCTTTATCAACACCTTCTTTAACTGGTTTTGGAGCGCCATCAACTAAATCTTTAGCTTCTTTCAAACCTAAACCTGTTAAGTCTTTAACGATTTTAACAACCGCTAATTTGTTTGGACCTGCTGCTTTAAGAATAACATCAAAAGCTGTTTTTTCTTCTACCGCTGCTGGACCGTCTCCACCTGCGCTAACAACTACTGCTGCTGCAGCTGGTTCGATACCATATTCAGATTTTAAGAATTCAGCTAATTCCTGAACTTCTTTAACGGTTAAGCTTACTAAGCTTTCTGCTAATACTTTTACGTCTGCCATTTTGTTTACATTTTTTCCGCCTTCATTGTTTGTGACTCCGGCGGGAGTTTAAAAAAATTGTTGTTTATTTTAATTAGTTAATCAGCTAGTTTGCTAATCTGCTAATGAAATATGTATTCGCCAAAAGCTTTAAATTAAGCCTCTGGAGTAGCTTCGTCTGCTGCCGGTGTAGCCGGTGCTTCTGTTGCTGCTGTTTCTTCTACAACTGGTGCTTCTGCTACTGGAGCTTCTTCAACAGCCGATGTTTCTGCAACTGGAGCGGCTTCTGCTACTGGAGCTTCTGTTGCTGCTTCTGCTGCAACTGCTGCGTCCTTATTTTGTAATGCACCCAATACACGTTGAATTGGAGCTTGCAATAATCCGATTACTTCACCAATCAGTTCATTTTTAGTTTTGATCTGAGTAAGCGCTTTCAGTTGATTATCGCCAACAAATACATCACCATTGATGAAAGCTGCTTTTAATACAGGTCTTTCATTGTTATTAGCCTTACGGAAACCGCTGATAATAACAGCTGGATCTTTTGGATTTTCACTGAACAATAAAGCCGTTACTTTATGCAAAGAATCATAAACGCCCGCATATTTTTCTGCATCTAAACTTTCCAGTGCTTTTTTAATTAAAGTGTTTTTAGCCACTTTCATTTCTACCTGCTTGTCAAAGCAATGTCTGCGAAGGTTAGTAACCTGAGCAACCGTTAAACTTTCAGTATCAGTAATGTAGAAGTTATTGTATTGAGAGAATTTGCCTTTCAGCAAATCTATCACCTCATTTTTTTCCTGTTTTGTCATTTCAATTATTTTTAAATGTTCCAATTATTCCTCCTTTTCAGGAGCAAAAGGGGAACTTTAGTTTAGAACAGATTTTGTGTCAACCATAATGCCCGGGCTCATTGAGCTGGCCATACTTAAACCTCTTAGGTAAGTACCTTTTGAAGTAGATGGTTTTAATTTGATGATGGCGTTAATAAATTCCTGGCCATTTTCTGCCAACTTCTCGGGCGAAAAACTAACACGACCGATTGAAGCATGAATGATACCAACTTTATCAACTTTAAATGCTATTTTACCACCTTTCAAATCTTTAACCGCACCTGCAACATCATTTGTTACTGTACCAGTCTTAGGATTTGGCATCAAGTTACGTGGCCCTAGAATTTTACCCAGTTTACCTAATTTAGGCATCACTGATGGTGTAGCTACAATAACATCAATATCTGTCCAGCCACTTTCAATTTTTTGAATAAACTCATCCAGTCCAACAAAATCAGCACCAGCTGCAGTAGCTTCCGCTTCTTTATCAGGTGTACACAGAACCAATACTTTTTTGGTTTTACCGGTACCATGAGGCAATGAAACAGTTCCACGAATGGCCTGATCCGCTTTTTTAGGATCTACCCCTAATTTTACGTGCAGGTCTACAGAACTATCAAATTTTGTAATGTTTATTTCTTTAACCAGGGCTGAAGCTTCTTTAAGCGTATAAGCTTTGTTGGCGTCAACCTTAGCATTTGCTACTTTTCTTTTTTTAGTAATCATTTTAAAAAAATTTATTGAGGTTGACGATTAATTGTTTTCCCATGGAGCTGTACCATCTACAGTTAAACCCATACTGCGTGCAGTACCGGCAACCATACTCATGGCGCTTTCAAGTGTAAATGCGTTAAGATCAACCATTTTATCTTTAGCGATCTCTTCTACCTGAGCCCAGGTTACTTTGCCAACCTTCACACGGTTTGGTTCTTTACTGCCTTTTTGAATTTTGGCAGCTTCCATTAATTGAACCGGAGCCGGAGGTGTTTTAATAATAAATTCGAATGATTTGTCAGCATATACCGTAATTAATACTGGTAATACTTTTCCGGGTTTATCCTGAGTTCTTGCATTAAATTGTTTGCAAAACTCCATGATGTTGATACCCTTAGAACCCAAAGCAGGTCCAATCGGCGGTGCCGGGTTGGCTTGTCCTCCTTTACATTGGAGCTTAACATAGCCGGTGATTTCTTTTGCCATTTTTTAAATGTTTTTGGTGTTAACGTTCCGGGTTATCCGGAACTCCCAGTTTTCTCTTTTAACAGAGAAAAATCCATAAAGAACTAATTGGGGCGGCAAATGTAGGCAAATATTTTTAATTTAATACAATTTCAAATGAAGATTTTACCTTAATAAACCTAAAATAATAGACTATTTGTTCAAATAGTCCTGAAAAGCAGCCTGTTGTATCGCTCTTCCCCTGTAAATATCTTCATCAGAAATATTGCCTATTTTATCTATGCTAAGTTTACCCACATTGTCAAATACAAGTTTTTTGTTTGGTTGGATAAATCCAAAGCCATTATTGAAGGTGAAAAAAGCCCATGGACTCCTTGAACTGTCTAATAAATTTCTACTCCAGATAAATTCATTAGACGGTAGGTTTAACTGCCCTAGCAAAGTAGCTGCCAGATCAGTTTGTGATCCTATCGTCGAAATGATTGTCGGACTTTTTACGGCTCCACCCAGCATTAATAATGGAATTTTAAAATCGTCAGGTTTATGAATTGACCTTGGTAAACGGTGTCCATGATCTGCTACTATTACTACCAACGTATTATTCCACCAGGATTGTTGTTTCGCAAATTGTATAAAACTATACACAATGGAATCTGTATAATGGATCGAACTTAGGAATAGAGCAATATCATTTTTCCCTTTTAATATAGGTGCAGATGGTATTTCGTAAGGCTCATGACTACTTAGGGTTAGCCAGGTACTAAAAAATGGCCGGGGCGAATTATTAATATCCTTTTTTAATTGCGCTGCTACTACACCATCATGTGCACCCCATTTTGAATTCTGATCCTTTTTATCAAAATCATTAATGGTTGTAAATTGATTAAATGCTCCTTGCAGGAGATAGGCTTTCATATTCGCAAATTCCAATTCTCCTCCATAATGAAAAGTAGTATTATAACCTCTTTTTGCAAATATTTTACTAAGCATTGGAAGTTTTGCAGCTTTACCAGGCTCCTTTATTACAGATGTTGTGGCCTGCGAAGGATATCCACTTAAAACTCCTACAATGCCTTTATCTGTTCTGTCACCCGTGGCATAAATATCAGAAAAATAAATGCCCTGGTTTTTAAGTTCATTCATACCAGGCGTAATCATTTTACCCTCCATTTGTAATCCTACAGCTTTGGATGTAAGACTTTCCCAAACAATCAATATTACATTAAGTGGAGCGCCCTTTCCCAAATCAATCAATTGTGCAGAACTTCCCTTTTTTTCTAACAAACTATCCGTAACAACTTTCACTTTAGCATCGTCATCAAACCTAAATGGATTGATGGTATAATCGGAATTTTGACTGATGGATTGCAAAAAATTCCAGGGTGCATTTAAAGCTGCTAAATTGGCAAAATTATTTTTTGAAAAATACACACTACTTTGATTGAGTGGTGCCAATTGAAAGCCCCCTCTTATTGGGATAATAAAAAGACCTGTTAATAAAAGGATTAAAATAAAATTCAACCACTTTTTTTGTGATACTTTAAGTACAGGTACCCATTTAAGAATTAATTTATTACTCCACAAAACCAGCAGTAGGTAAACCAACAAGAACACAATTAAAATGCTGAAAACCGGCAGATGATTTACAGATGCCCATGCTTCTTTGGGGTTAGATAAATATTTAAGAGGCGTTGCATCTATCCTAGAGCCCCATGCCTTAAATAAACCAATATCTGCAACCAAAATAAGCAGTACAAGAAATAAGACAATGGCAGTATAAACCTTATAAATAATTGCGTTTCGAAATGGTTTTAAAAATACCGATATTAAAACTGCCAATGCTACCGGAAGTGTTATATAAGCAGCTGTGGACATATCCATCCTTATCCCATACCAAAGAGAAAGTAGGGAAGTCCTTAAGCCTGCATTTTCCACTTCATTCAAATTGGTTAAAATAAATCCAAGCCTTGCCACTTCAAAAAAAAGAATCCAGCAAAACCAATATTTTAAAATAAACCAAACTTTGGCCAACATCTTTTCTATTTATTAAGTTACTTATTAATCAAAACTAAACTTCATAAAAAAACCTCATCTGTTTAAGATGAGGCTCGTATAATTTCAAAACTTTTTTACAAAACTTTTATTCCTATAGCCTGAAAAACGATTTCCTTTTTCGGCTCAGTAATTTCCAATAATTCATTTTTAGTTTTTCCTGCATCTTCAGCAAAGTGACGTTGCTGCTCTACTGATGTTTCTTTAAAAGTAGCTATCCCATCAGCAACAATTGTTTTACCTTCTAATGCTACCGGCACAAGAAATGCATGATCTTTCATTTTTACCATCATTGACCCCATTTTGGTTTCAACACGAATCCAGCATCCTTCCGCTTTACATACTTCAATTACTTTACCAATTACTTTAACCTCTTTGGTTTGACCTGCAATGTTCAAATTTTCAGCCAAAAGATCTGCAGATACAGCTCCTTCTTCGGTTACTTTAGCACCAAAACTGGCGCCTTTATCAGCGGCTACTTTTGGAGGCTGAGCCATTAATACTACAGAAAATAGCACTACCGAAATTAAAGCAAATATCTTTTTCATATAAATTTTTTACTAAAATAAGACTATTATAACAATTTTTCAACTTGCATATAACTTAATTCAACCGGGGTTGCACGGCCAAATATTTTAACCTGAACTTTCAATTTCTTCTTTTCATCACTCACTTCTTCGATTACACCGTTAAAATCATTAAATGGACCATCGATAATCTTGATAGTTTCTCCAATGATAAATGGCTCACTCATAGTTACACCACCTACTTCAGACATTTCATCAACCTTGCCTAGCATTTTATTTACTTCAGCCTTGCGCAATGAAATAATATTTCCTTTTGATCCTTTTCCATCAGTAAGAAAGTGCATAACATTACTAATATTACTCACGTGCTGAATGATATCATCGGTCAATTTTCCATCCTCCACTTCCATCATTATATAACCCGGATAGAAGTTTCTTTCACGCATTACTTTTTTACCATTCAGAACTTTGTATACTTTTTCTACCGGCAAAAATATCTGCTTAATAATTTTATCCCAACCATTGCGGATAATATCTTTATCAAGGTATTCTTTGATTTTACGCTCCTTACCACTTACTACTCTTAGCACATACCATCTGCTTTCTTTTTCAGATTTGGCTGCAACTGTTGTTGTTTCTTCAGTCATAATAATTAGGCAAATAAAGAATAAATAAATTTCATAGACCCGTTAGCAACAAAATCCATCAGAGCAACGATTGCAGTGATAAAAATAGTAGCTCCCAGAACAATCATAGTAGACTGCTGCAGTTGAACCCATTTAGGCCAACTTACTTTTTCTGTTAATTCTTTATAAGAATCTCTTATAAACGCTGTGAGTTTGTTCATAACTAAAATGTTTAAAAGGTTCAAGAGGTTCAAAAGGTTTAAGGGCTGTTGAACCGATTAAACCTTTTGGCTTTTAAACCTGTGTACCTATTTGGTTGCACGGGCACTAGGATTCGAACCCAGATCAAGGGTGTTGGAGACCCGTATGCTAGCCGTTGCACCATGCCCGTTTGAAAGCTAAAAGCTATTAGCGGTTAGGCCAATAGCTTTTAGCAGTATTTTGTAAAGATAGTCTATTTATCAGCAAAGCCCAATTGCTTTGAGCTAATAGCTAAAAGCTAACAGCTATCTTACTTTTTTATTTAATGATTTCTGTAACCTGACCAGCACCTACGGTACGGCCACCTTCACGGATCGCAAATTTCAAACCTTTTTCCATTGCGATTGGCTGAATCAATCTAACAGTTAAGTTGGTGTTATCACCAGGCATAACCATTTCTGTTCCGGCATTCAAAGTAACTTCTCCAGTTACATCCGTAGTACGGAAGTAGAACTGAGGACGATATTTGTTGAAGAATGGAGTATGACGTCCACCTTCTTCTTTGCTCAAAACATAAACTTCACCTTTGAATTCAGTATGTGGAGTGATAGAACCTGGTTTGCAAAGAACCATACCACGACGGATTTGAGTTTTCTCAATACCACGTAATAAAAGACCTGCATTATCACCAGCTTCACCTTCGTCCAATAATTTTTTGAACATTTCAACACCAGTACAAACTGAAGACAATGGTTTTTCCATTAGACCAACAATTTCAACAGGCTCACCTACTTTGATACGACCTCTTTCGATACGACCAGTAGCAACTGTACCACGACCAGTAATAGAGAATACGTCCTCTACACTCATCAGGAACGGAAGATCAACTAACCTTGGAGGTAATGGAATGTAGCTATCAACAGCATCCATTAGTTCATTTATTTTAGCGATCCATTTTTCGTCACCAGCCAAAGCGCCAGTTGCAGAACCCTGGATGATTGGTGTATTATCACCATCAAAACCGTAAGAGGTTAACAACTCACGAATTTCCATTTCAACCAATTCCAATAATTCAGGATCATCTACTAGATCAACTTTGTTCATGAAAACAACAACCTGAGGAACACCTACCTGGCGAGCCAACAAGATGTGCTCTTTGGTTTGTGGCATTGGACCATCTGTTGCAGCAACTACAAGTATAGCACCATCCATTTGAGCAGCACCAGTAATCATGTTTTTCACATAATCGGCGTGACCCGGACAATCTACGTGTGCATAGTGACGGCTGTCGGTAGCATACTCAACGTGTGCAGTATTAATTGTAATACCCCTTTCTTTTTCTTCAGGAGCACCATCAATATCATCATAATTTTTTTTCTCCGCCAAACCTCTTTTTGACAAAACATCGGTTATAGCGGCTGTAAGTGTTGTTTTACCATGATCCACGTGACCGATGGTACCAACGTTAAGATGGGGCTTATCCCTCTTGAATGATTCTTTTGCCATTGTTTAAATTTTAATATTTGTTTTGAAAATTGGCTCTGTTTTTAAGTCTTTAAACCATTGACTTTTATTTTTTAGTACTACTATTTTTTACATCTATACCTCTTACCAATTTTTAGAAAATTAATTTTTCTAAAAAAAATGAGCCATCAGTGAGAATCGAACTCACGACCCCTTCCCTACCAAGGAAGTGCTCTACCCCTGAGCTACGACGGCTTAACCCAGTTGCCAGTTTCAGTTTACAGTTGGCAAGTATCTTTTGCTAAATGCCAACTGCAGACTGCAGACCGAAATGAGCGGAAGACCGGGCTCGAACCGGCCACCTGAAGCTTGGAAGGCTACCGCTCTACCAAATGAGCTACTTCCGCTAATGTCAATTTTTGATTTATAATTGCTGATTTATAATTTTAAGACCATCATAAATCTAATATCAAAAATCAAAAAATCAAAGAACTGTGGGCAGAGTAGGTTTCGAACCTACGTACTCCGAAGAGAACAGATTTACAGTCTGTCGCCTTTAACCACTCGGCCATCTGCCCAAAACTAAATTAACAGAGCCGAAAACTGGAGTCGAACCAGCGACCTACTGATTACAAATCAGTTGCTCTACCAACTGAGCTATTTCGGCGTTAAAAATCAAAATATTAATGAAGTAAACACAAAAGAACAGCTTCGTATAAAAAACAGCCAATTTGAATAACTTCTGAAACAACTAAAACAACTACCCTAAAAAACAGACATAATACTGTACCCTTTTTTTTGGGAAGGCAAAGGTAAGTGAAAATGATTAATACAAAAATTTTGTAAAGATTTTTTTTTATAGTTTTTTTAAGTATCCCAAAATATAAAAATCCCGCCAATTTTTTGACAGGATTTTTATATTAAAAATTTAATTATTATCAGGCTGCTTGTTTTTCCTTTTTCTTTTTAATCTGGATAATTAAAGCATCCATTGCCTCATCGAAACTTTCTTCAAAAGATTTAGAAGAATGTTTTACAAAAAACTCATGCCGTGGTACAATGAGTTTTATCTCTACTACTTTATCTTTTATATTGTGAACAATGTTATCAAGTTTCAGGTATACATCTGCTTTTGTTATACTTTCATGGTACTGGCTCAGTTTAGATATTTTTTTTTCGATGTAAGAAATTAATTTAGAGTCGGCATCAAAATGCACCGTTTGGATGTTTACAGTCATAATACTGATTTTTTAAATTGTGAAACAAAAATATGTAAGATTGGATAATATCGGCGGCATAGGCTTTAAGCGTTTCCTCTCCTGTTTTGTAATGTTACTTTAACTCAATAAAGTTACTACAACGATTGTGCACTTCAAAATATAATTTCAATAAAAAAGAAAATAATGGCTATGCTTTAGGATGCGCTTTATTAAATGCCTCCTTTAGCTTTTCAATGCTGTTATGTGTGTATATCTGCGTTGCAGCAAGACTGCTGTGTCCCATGAGTTCCTTTATAGCATTGATATCTGCACCATTATTCGTTAAATGTGTTGCAAAGCTGTGACGAAGAATATGTGGACTTTTTTTCTCAATAGTTGTTACCATCGATAAATATTTTTTTACTACGTCATAAACATAACGTGGCGTTAATTTTTTACCTTTTTTATTGAGTAGTAAGCTGCTTATTTCATTTTGTGGAAACTGTAGTTTTTTTAATTCTATATACTTTACAATATCTGTACGCAATCGTGTACTAATAGGAATGATTCTTTCTTTATTCCCTTTTCCAAGTACTTTAATAGTTGAATTATGTATATCAACCTGGCTTTGCATAAGGCCAATTAATTCAGCTTGCCTGATGCCTGCATTATAGAATATTTGAAGGATCAGTCTCTCTGTGGCACCCTGCCAATCATCCGAAAATTCTACATAATTAAAAAGGGTATCAATATCCTTTTTATCAACAAACTGGGGAAGGCGCTTTGCATTTTTAGGAGAACTAATTACCTGCATTGGGCTATTTTCTAAAAACCCGTTTCTAATCTGGTATTTAAAAAATGTTTTAAGGGCTGATATCTTCCGGTTAATGGTTTTTGAAGTGTTACCCAGTTCTTTTAAACTAGCCAGCCAAGTTCTGATAAAAGCAGGTTTTATTTCTTTTATTGCTGTTTCCTCGTATTGATTCTCCAAAAAAAGGCTGAATGCCTGTAAATCTGTTTCGTACGAAATGATTGTATGCCTACTATACCGTTTCTGGTATTTGAGGTAGTCGAGAAATTCCCTGATATGGTTTTCGAGTGTTTGTGACATAAAAAAAACTGATAACCAAAGTTAGTAATAACCGGTTATCAGTTGAATATGTTGCTGGCTTAATTATTAATTAATCAAATTTGCCACCTTCCAACTGCTGTTTGTAAACAGCTTTCAGCATTTCTGTGCGACGCCTGATAGACGGCTTGATGAAAGCCTGTCTTTCTCTTAACTGCAACAAAACACGACTTTTCTCAAATTTCTTTTTGTACTTTTTGAGCGCCTTGTCTATGTTTTCGCAATCTTTAGAATCGATAATAAGCATTGTATATACCTCCTTTATGTGAAAAATATTCTGTCTTTTTCTCCGACAGGGTGGCAAAGATAACAGTTTTATTTAAAAAAAGAAATTCTTAGAACATTTTCCGAAATTTGCTACATGTTTACAGGAATTATTGAAAATACGGGGCTGGTAAAAAATATTGAGCAAAATGGCAGTAATATGAGCTTTTGGATAGAATCGCCCCTTTTCGAAGACTTAAAAGTTGATCAAAGCCTGAGTCATAACGGGGTTTGCTTAACAATTGAGGCCATAAATGGTAAAATGCATAAAGTAACCGCCATTGCAGAAACATTAGAAAAAACAAATCTAGGAGAACTGAAAAAAGAAAGTTGTGTAAACCTGGAGCGCTGTATGCAGTTAAATGGTCGCCTAGATGGTCATATTGTACAAGGACATGTGGATACCACAGCCCAATGTATAGATTTGACAGAAAAAAATGGCAGTTGGGAGTATGTTTTCGAAATTGATGAAAAATTTGCTGGCCTTATTATAGAAAAAGGATCTATTACACTCAACGGCATCAGTCTTACTATTTTTAATATTACGAGTAACAACTTTACAGTCGCTATCATACCTTATACCTACGAGCATACCAATATTAATACTATAAAACCTGGCAATAAAGTAAATATTGAATTTGACATGATTGGTAAATATGTGCAAAGGCTTTCAGGCATTAATGAAAATAATATTTAATTTAACACTTAACTTACCTGTTACTAACACTTAATATTGACGATACAATTCAATATTATATTATTAAACCAGGATGAATGATTAAAAAAATTATAACCAGTCCTTTTTTTCTTTTCCCCCTTATCAGCTGTTTAGTTTTTTGGCCACTCAGTTTTCAAATATTCACTTTAAAAAATGATGCGCTAACTTATTACTATCCGCTTAGAACATTAATCAGCGATGCTTTAAACAATGGGGAACTTCCGTTGTGGACTCCCTTTATTAATATGGGGTATCCGCTGCATGCGGATATGCAAAGTGGTGCATGGAATCCTGTAATCTGGTCATTTAGTTTTCTCACCAATTATAGCCTCGCTGCATTTCACTATGAACTGCTCTTTTATATCAGTTTTGCTGGCATAGGTTTTTATTTTCTTTGCAAAGAGTTCGGCTGCAGCAAAGCTGTTGCTTTTTCTTTTGCTATTGCATATCAATTTTGTGGATTCATAACCGATAGTGTTCAATTCTTTAATTGCATCAGTGCAGCATGCTATCTCCCTTATATTTTTATTTTCTTCAGAAGAATATTGATTAGCAGAGAACAAAAAGATGCCTTAGTGCTTGCATTATTTTTATTCCTGTTATTTACCGGTGGATATCCTTCATTTTTTATTATCACCAGTTATATACTGTTGGCTTATTTTATCTTCCACTTTTTAAAGGAGAAAAATAAACAAGAATTTATAAAACAATTTTTACCTGTCGCAGTAACAGCCATATTTTCATTTTTATTATTAAGCCTACCGGCGATTATTTCATTTGTTCAACACCTGCCTTTTATCGAAAGGGGTAAGAGTCAATCCCTGGTTACTGTACTTGAGAACTCTATGAACCCTTCAACCTGCTTATCGCTTTTGTCACCCTTTGCTATTACTGCAAATGACAACTGGTTACATTCCTCTATATTGATGAGGAGCATTTATATGGGAATAACTCCGCTCATATTTTTTGTCTATTCATTTTTTAAAAAGGGATTTTTTAAAAATAAAGAGATGTTATTTTTCCTGGTCTGTTCGCTTTGTATGCTTGGGTTGGCATGGGGAGAATTCTTTTTTTTAAGACAACTTGCTTATTTTTCACTTCCCTTAATGGATAGTTTCAGGCACCCTGCTTTGTTCCGGTTGTTTTCAATTTTCTTTTTTCTAATCATTGCAGCAGTTTCCTTTAATTCATGGAATAAAGAAAATAATATTCGAATACTAAAAAATATAATACTCGTTTTATTAGCCATTACTTTTGCAATAGCTCTTGCCAGTATAATTTTTTCAACTGAATTTTCATTTAAAACAATTGCAGGCAATGCTGGCCTGAAAAATATTTTATCAAGCCTTCACTTTACGGAAAGATATTTCATTCAGTTACCCCTGCTCATAACATTCCTTTTACTTAACTATTGGGCAATTGTAAAAAAGAAAACAGCGCACTTCATTGGTATTGTTCTTGTTGCAGATATGTTTTTTGCTACACAACTAAATATGCCTGTTACTGTTTTTGGGTCGAAGCACTTTGCTGAAGTTGAAAATTTAATAAACAGAAATTCAATTAAGTTTCCACTGCCCGACACTAGTAGTATTGAAGAGAATTCTGCCAATAGTTTTGATGAAAATTTGATAACTGGAAGTAAAATTCCATTCACAAAAAAAATTGGAAGAAATGATTATTTTATCAGCCCGGGAAATCTATCTAAACAGGATAAGTTTTACGAATCGCCGATAAAAGATATTGTATTCAAAAATCCGGCAGTCTATTTCCCCGACAGCCTAGTATTATTAAACGAAAAACAACCCATATTAAATAATAAAATTGCTTATACTGAAGATTCTTTATGTTTAACTATCAAAACAAAGCCGTCCCAAGAGGACAATATTAAAATTCAACAATTCGCTGCTAACAATATTTTTGTCAACGTTTACAAAGAAACAGCAGGTTATTTAGTATATCAGCAAAATTTTTATCCGGGATGGAAAGCTTATGTGGATGGAATGGAAACAAAAATTATTCCTGTCAATATAAGTTTTATGGAAATTCAAATACCTTCAGGAAAACACAGTATTATCTTCTGCTATAAACCTCGCATCATTGTTTATGCATGGTACGTATCACTGATTAGTTTAACCGTATTATTAATCATTTATAGTTTTATTGTTTTTTCCAAATCCCAATCAGAGAAACGCCAAAAGGAAATTTTATAAATTTAAGAAGCGGAATTTCTGCAGCAAAAATTGTTCGTAAAATTTTATTAAAGACGCCTCTAGTTTTATAATTGGTAAAATCTGATTGTTTTTTATCTGAACCTTTTTCAAACAGCTTCGAAATTTTTCTTGCAACTAAAATTGGCAAAAAAAGTAAGCTGTTGAAATATTGCAACTCGTAATTTTTCAACACTGCGTTTTTTGCAAATAAACTTAAAAGAGATTTTTTAGTATACCTGCGGTAATGTCCATTCACCATATCATGATTACCCCATAACATTTCAAAAGCAGGCACTGTAATACAGATTACTCCATCCTTTTTACAAACCCTTTCCATTTCCTTAACCGCAGCAACATCATCTTCTACATGTTCAATTACATCAAATGCACATACCAGATCAAAGCTGTTATCATCAAAGGGCATATTTACAATGGACGCATCTACA
>CANNJE010000018.1 GCA_947504605.1 Chitinophagaceae bacterium | reverse complement strand
ATTTACAGTCATGCCAGAAGAATTGATACCAATATTGCGGGTTTGATTATCCTGATTAAGGACCACCATATTGTTTACGATATTTGCTGAATAAATACCAACAACACCGTTACCAGCGTTTGCACTGGTAGGGTTTACATTCAAATTATAAATGAAATTATTTTTTACACCACCGGTGTCGGTTAAATTTTGCGCAAAACTATAAATACCTGTCACCCCACCGGCCGTTGATTTACAGCTTATATTAAAAATCGTATTCCCTGAAATGCCCCCATTGGCACTCAGCTTGATTCCGTATAAAACTAAATCTGCACCAGAATTAGAATAAGATTCGATGTTTTTAACCACATTATTACGTATCCACAAGGTTCCGGCACTTGCCACGATTCCTGCTATCGGACCACTTCCAATATCTGAAGCATATATCTTTTGAATGGTATTGTTTCTGATATGAGCAATGCACTTGCTTCCTGCATAAATCCCACGGATATAACAAGAACCGGCAGCACGAACGACCAGACTGCTGTCCATATCGGCTCCAATGGTATTGTTCTGAATGGTTAAAGTTGGTCCGGTTACAGCATCAAGATTGTAAATTTCAACACCTGAAATGGAAGCCTTGGCATTCTGAGTGCTCTTAGCACCCAATAATCCGGCGATGGTATTATTACTGATATTGATGGTTCCAATATCCGCAGTTATAAAAAAACCTCTCAAGATTCCTGCACTTGCCGATGCATCAACCATACAACTTCCATGAGTGATCTGCAATGCAGCTTTTTGGGTGGCTGATCCAATCAAATTGCCGTTGATGTTTCCCACATTCACAGCACCACCGGCTATATTCATAAAATTTAAACTACCTCCAAAACAATTGAGCATATTGATGTTCGTAATAGTATTGCCCTGCACCGAGCTGGCGAAGTTTATGTCAGTGGCGTTTTTGATATAGATGGCATCAAAATCTACGTAATTGGACGAAAATCCTCCGGCACCTTTTCTTAATATACCTGTTCCATCAGCTGCATTACCACCAAAGAAATTATTGGAAACCGTAAACAAGCCACCCGTAGTACCAACATTGATATTTATAAAAGAAGCCCGCAAAGAACCCGAAAAATTCATTGCAACTGGTACTTCTGTAGTTTCATAAAAGCGGTTGTTGGTAACAGCCCAGGTGCTGTTATTATTTCCAACCCTGATGGCAGCATATCCAATGGCAGCTACCGCATAATCCGGAAAACTCATCATATCATAAAAAAGATTATAGTTGATGGTATTGCTCACATTGTCATTGGGTGCAGCAGATCCCACACTGCCTATAGCAGTCATACAACGGGTGCTGGAACTCGTAAATGCATTATAAGCAATGGTATTATTGCTGTTTCCTCCGCTTATGGTGGAGGTTCCGAAATAAATTGTAGCGGTTGAGATGGTCGTACCAGCCGATTTCAACGTATTGTATTGAATCGTATTAGAGGTAGCTCCTTCAGTAAGACCAATGGATGATCCACCCGTATTGGTATTATTAACAGTAAGGTTGACGGTGGAACCGGTACGGTTTAATCGCCCGTCAATCGTTACATTATCTGCACCAACTAATTGAATCATGGCAGCCGCCAGATTTCCACTAATGGTTTTGCCTGTAACGGTTGGATAGATACTGATCGCCGTATAAGAAGCCGATCCTGAACCAGAGGCATTCAAAACTGCTGAAGCAGCTTCTGTGGTATTATCAATTACTTTTAATTCGATGTTTCCGGTAATTGTACCTGCATTAACAGCATCAAAAGCAACTTTTAAGGTACTGTAATCAGCTCCCGTTGCGCCCACCGTTTTGATGGTTTGTGCATCTACTGATTTAAAGCAGGTTAACACAAGTAAAAAAAGAAAACTTGCTTTTTGTAATAAATTTTTCATTCTAAGAACTTTTGGTTGGTTGGTTTAAGGAAACAATAGAAAATTGAAATCCCTTTTATTATTAAATAATTAATGTATGCCATAAATTGTTTATATTTCAAAATCCTACGTTTAGATTTCAAATATGCTGATCTAACAGAAATAGGAAAACATTCGCTTTCGTTATACATTAATCGATAAATGCGAAATTAAAGAGGAGATTATTTACCCCATCTTTTTTACTCTTTCAATATTTATTTATGTTTGTATAAATTTTAAGAGTCCATAATATTTGTAAGAATGCGGATAATATTTATCATAAGTATATTATTTATACAATATAATACCTGTTTTTCGCAGGGAGACAGCATTTTGAGTATGGTGAGCTCTCATCCATTTTACTATAATGTATTGCAGGACAAAAATGGTACAATCTATTCCGGAAGTTCAGAAGGGGTTCAAAAATGGGATAAAGAATCAGGAAAGTATATCCAAAATAAAAAGGGTTATGTCGAAATAAACAACAAGGGAGTGTTGGAAGTTAGGGATGGCGGTATAAAAAAGTATGAAAACAGAAAATACAATCATTTGTTACCCTACCCTGAAGAACCCAGAGAACAATTTTATGCCAATACAGATCGAAACCTTTATATCGTTACCGGGGGAAGGCTCTATATTTTTGACATTGTCCCCTACGCTATCTCCTATATCAATCATAGCATAAGATCCATCAATGATCATTATGTGGCAACCTACTCCGGCATCTATTATAATGGCAACAAACTGAAATACCCGCCTTATACGGAAGGTTATATCCGTGAAATTGGGGATACAGGCTATATCTTTTTTGCTGATCAATTGTATCTGGTCTTCCCAGACAAGGCTATTAAGGATTCAACGCAATCTGCAATCAAAGAAACATTGGGAGAAATTTTTGACATCAGTTACGATTCAAAAAACCAGACTATTTACTATTTCTGCAACAATGGGATATATAAAACCGATAAAAACAGCAACCATCCGGAATTTATCTATCGTAAAACAGCTGCTGATCCGGTTTTATTTAACTACCAATACGAAAACTCCTTGCTTTTTTGCAGTGGGAATGATTATATGGTGTATGATATAAACAGTAAAAAATTAAAAACCATTGTTTCTCTTAGAGCACCTATTATAAGCACCATCAACCTGAATAAAATAACCTACCTACTCACCCCAAATGAATTATATGCAGAAATAGCCGGGGGAAAATTCTCTAAAGTGGCCGACTTCACCGATGCTCACACATTGCTGGCTTTAAATGATAAAGAGCTTATCATTGCAACCAATTTTGGGCTTTACCATTACAATCTTGAAACAAGAGAAAAACAAATTGTCATCAGGGGTGTAGAGTTTAACAAAAGAGCCCTATACCTCAAGAACAATATGTTATACGCCGGCAGTATAAATGGTTTGTATAAAATTGATGCAGAAAAAATTCAAACGCTGATAGAGAATAACAGAGCCATATCCCGATTGGATACTGTCGAATTAAAATGGATTGTTTCCATCACTGTATTGATGATTATCATTGTTATTTTAATCGTTTTACTTTTTAGATACAGAAAACAGCTGATTAAAAACAAAACGGAAATCATCTATGAACCCATCAAAAAAATAAGTCCTGAGGAGATTGAGCAGTATATAAAAGACAATATAAATACGGTCAGTATTAAATCTATCAATGACCAATTTCAGACAAATACCATCCAATTGTACAACCTGCTGAAACCCCGAAAACCCGGAATTATAATAACAGATCTTCGCACAGAACTGGTGATTAAACTGCGCAATGAAGGAAAAAGCACCAAAGAAATTTCTGATGCAACAGGATTCAGCGAATCCTATATTTACCGGATCAGATTGAAGAAATAATTGTTTTACCAATTGATCCCTTACACAAAGAATCGTTTGATATCAGAAAGCAATACCAACAACATAGCGTTGTTTTTATTGACATACTATTGATACTCCTCTCTAGAATTCTGATTCTCTAAGATCTTCGGTATCTCTTGAAACAGGAATACCGTTCGGATCTAAAATCATCGCTTCCTGTATGGCTGTGGTGCCAATGGAAGAACCACTTATTATTAATTTATAGCCATTGGCATATTCGGTAAAGTAGCCGCCGGGGAAGGCATAAAATCCGTTGGGCAATTTTACTTTTGTGGTCAGCTGAAATCCACAGCCAATTACCTTCTGGTGAAGGATATACAATTTAAACGCATCATCAAATAACATAGATTTTTTTGTCGGGTTTTAAAATTCAAAGATTATCAACTGTATTTAGAAATTTAACAACATTAAATCAATGTTTTTTGTTCAATTTTTCTATTATTTTTAACAGCCCCTCTCTGTTTTTTGCTTCATGGTAAAACTTAGGCAATTTTTCCAACAGCGTAAAATGACTTCTTTCTTTGTGCTCTCTTAAATTGGCACTGATATAACGTTCCAGATAAGTTAGATGTGCCGCATTATAAGCCCAAAAGAGATCGTTTTTATACGGTGCGCTGAGCCATAAATCTGAATCGAAAAAGAGATGGGCAGCCGTTGTTACAAACCCATCTTTTCCAATCTTGGTAGAAACTTCTTTGTTGTATCCACAATTCACACAAAACAAACGGGCTGTATGGTTTTCTAAATTTGTTGTAGCAATGGCTTTCTTTTCACAAGACTTACAAACGACCCACACTTCTCCATAAAAATGAGTAAGCTGCAGATTTTCATCCTGAAAGCGGTTGGTTGGGTTCATTGAACAAATTTAATACTATTCGCAAATTTCATCGATCCATTTTTGGGTAATTTTTCCTTTGGCGTTGATTTGAAATACAGCACCAATCGTACAACCGTTCTCTCCTGTAGAATCTACGGTATACCGGTATTCAAAACCCATATCATTGGGCATACCCAATATATTTTTCACAGCCAATGTGTCTGCATCCGCAGGCAATAATTTTACTACATTCTCCAGGCTTTTGTAATCCTGGTACTGCTGATAATGCAGCCCTGATTGTTGCAACTCATTTTTACTGTTGCAGCCTGCTGCAAGTAAGGTAAAAAAAAGAAGGTACTTTATACTTTTTCTCATGGTTAATAAGTTAAACTTTTCGCTTAATACTGGGTTGATTAAAAAAAGGTTTTAATTAAATCACTGGGCGTTTGCAGATCACTTGTAATACTGCTTCAATTGAACAAGGATTTTTTGCAATTGTTCCTGCTGCTTTTCGCCTTCATAATCCGAAATACCTATATGGAATAAATAATTTTTACCTGATTCTATTAATTCACTGTTGTTTGTTTTAGACTCGTAAATAGTTACCGCATCGGAATAACATACCAATCCTATGTAGTAATCATAAAAAATATCCCGAATATCCGCAACAGCCACCGTCATTCTGATTCTTAAAACAGAAGTATCCGTAGTATAACGAAATGTTGTGGACAACAAACCTGTCTTGCTGATTGCATAAGCAGAGTCAATGGAAAATTTACCTTCATACTCCCATGGAGAAGGAACCACTGTGAGGTAGGCTATTGTATTTAAAAGTTTTACAAATTCGAGCGCTGCTTTTGGCGGTGCCTGGGCATTGCTATTTAATGCGAAAAAACTGAATACAAAACAAAGCTGCAAAGTATTTTTCATAAATAATTGTTTTACAATAATTCCACTTCTACTAAAAAGATGCGTCATTGTTGCTATTTACACAATTAGCTAAATATACCACTCGCACGTGTGTTCGGCTTCAGCCGCTTTGTAACCGGATTTCAGAAAAACCGAATTTCAAAACGAACAACATAGATTTAAAACAGGATAAGACATTGATAAAAACAGAGCGCATAATCTATTCCCTTAAAGCGAAAAAACCACCCGAAAACCATAAGAGGAACTAACAAGAGTAGGGACATTGTAATAACGGGATACTACTCGGCAATTCAACGCCGGAGTATCAAAACTACCACCACGCACAACACGATAAGAGCCAACTGAAGGTCCTTGAGGATTGGTAGATGGGCTTTTGGCATAATAAGTTGCAACATAGCGGTCATTACACCATTCCCATACATTGCCGCTCATATTGTTCAAACCAAGCTCATTGGATTTTTTATATATTTCGAAAATGTCATGCGCTTTAAAAGCAGCGTTGTCTTTATTCCAGCCAACTTCGTCTAAATTATCACTGCCGGCATAAATATACCCTTCGCTTTTATTGCCACCACGGGCGGCATATTCCCATTCTGCCTCCGTGGGTAGGCGGTAGGATTGGCCCTCTTCTTTGCTCAGCCAATTACAATAGGCCACCGCCTCATTCCAGCTCACATTCACAATAGGATAATTGTCTATCCAGCCCCAGTTGGGTACTTTGGGCATTTTTTTGCCTGTTTCAGTACAATATAATTTCCACTGCTTCACCGTAGTTTCTTTTTGGGCCATAAAAAAACTGTTCAGCGTTACTTGATGGATGGGCTTTTCATCGGTTCCTTTTGCGCCTCCCATGTTAAAACTACCACCAGGGACATCAATCATTTCGAGGTAATTACTAAGATCACCAAAATCAAAAACATATTCAGAACCCTCCCATTTTGAATCGGTATCTGCCTTATCAATGGAAAGTACCACCCGAAAACCACAGTTCGAATGCCCTTTCGAAAGATCTTCTTCTCCTGTACGGGTTTCAACTTTGGAAAATGTCGGCGAATTGTTCCAGCTTCCGCCACGCACGATACGATAGGAACCATCATAAGGACCTTTCGGATTGTCATTTGGGCAATCTGCATAATAAGTTGCGTCATACCAGTCATTGCACCATTCCGCTACATTACCGCTCATATCGTACAAGCCCAACTCATTGGAACGTTTTAAACCACAGGCATATGCTCGAGAAGCGGCATTGTCTTTATACCAGCTTATGCCATCTAAAAAATCACTGCCGGCATAAGTATACCCTTTGCTTTTATTACCACCACGGGCGGCATATTCCCATTCCGCCTCCGTGGGCAGGCGGTAGCGTTTGCCCGTTTTTTTGCTCAGCCAATTACAATAGGCTATCGCATCATTCCAGCTCACATTCACTATAGGATAATTGTCTATCCAGCCCCAGTCGGGCGCTTTGGGCATTGAACGTCCTGTGGCGTTACAAAAAACACGCCACTGCGCTACGGTAGTTTCGGTTTTGGCCAACCTAAAACTGGTCAGCGTTACTTTATGGATGGGCGTTTCATCTTTTTGTACTGTGCCCCCCATGTTAAAACTGCCGCCAGGGACATCCATCATTTCGGGGTATTGCTGCGCACTTGCAGGAATAATAATAAAGTAGCAGGCAAAAAAAATAAAATATTTAATACTCATTTAAATAGAATTTTTAAATAACAAAACATTGAAATCAAACAGGAAAATAGCACTAGACATTCTAATAGCTATTTCACTTTTTTACCTTTTTTATCAATATAAAATTCCTCCCCATCCAATTCTACCATTGCTTTTCCGTCTTCAAAATCCGACGCATAATCATATTGTAGCTTTATTACTTCTTTACCGGTCTTGTCAATAAAACCCCATTTATAATCCATTTTTACTGCAGCCATACCGTTGGAGAATTTTTTAGTACCGGACCAATATTTTATTTCTGTAATTTCTTTTCCATTTAAATTCACATAACCCCATCTATCATCATAATAACCCATACTATTATCATAAAATAATTTCTTTGCTATACATATACCCTCGCTTGGGTATAATATACCATCATATTTAGTATCTATAATTAATTTCCCCGTTGAAAATTCAATCATACCATATTTTTCATCTACTTCTTTTCTTACCACAACACAATAGCCATCTTTGCTGGCATTCTTTATTAAATCATAGTTTGCTGGAATTACGATATTTCCTTTTTTATTGATAACACCCACTTTTTTTACATCTTCATCATATTTATCAAACATTGAGAATCGAGAGTACCCAATACTTACCTTGTCAAATCCATCTATCCAGCCAAAATTAAAAGGAATCATTTGATTTCCTTTTTTATCAATGGCTCCCATTTTGTCTTTCTTTTGTGCCAGTAGCCATCCTGTAGCGGAGTCGCTTGATAAATATTCATATTGAAAAGGAATAATAGCGTTGCCTTTTTTATCAATCAATCCAAATTTTTTATCACGACTAACTATTGATGTTCCTGATGAAAAAGGATTTACATCGTCATAGATAAAAGGAAGTTTTGTTTGATTTAAGGTATCAATAAAACCAAACTTCCCATTTATTTTTGCTCCAGCTAAACCTTCTCTAATATTTTGTAAATAATCATATTTCGGAGGTATTACTTCCTTCCCAAATAAATTTAGATACCCAAATTTTTTATCTACCCATACCATACCAAACCGACCATCAAATGTGATCTTATCGTACTTACGAGCTGTTGATTGCCGACCAGTTTTATCTATCATCCAGCTTTTTTTACCGCCATGTACAATACAATTCCCCTGTCGGAAGCCAGCACTTACACCTTCAAAAATAAATGGGATTACTAGCTTATTAGTTTTATCAATAAACCCAATTTTACCGTTCATTTGAACAGCACATACTCCTTCAATAAAATTGTTGGCTCCATCATATTCTATTGGAATAACAAGCGTTCCGGCTGAGTTAATAAAACCAGCCTTGTTGTTTTTAGTAACTTTACGCATACCCTCGTACTCTGTATAAATCTTATCGTATTGTGCATTGGCTTTACTAAAAAAAGCTTGCGTTATAATTGCCGTAAATAATAGCAGCATTAATTTTTGTTTCATGCGGTTTTGTTTAAAAGTTAAAATGATAATTACCATTTAAAAGAGAACCCTAGCCCCATCGTAACAATCATTTCTTTAAAATTTTGCGTCTTTACCCCTCCTCTGATATTAAACCCGCCTAAATCCACAATCAAACCTCCTTCAAATACCGGTTTTACTTTACTGGCTTCATCATTTTTAACCCAATCGGTATCAAAATAATCTCCCAAATTATCATAAATGTCCATTTTCCAAAACACGGTATTAAAGGAGGCGCCTGCACCTGCATAAATCCAAAGCGGATAAGTGATTTTTTTGGTAAGGCCTGCCATTATTTCTATGTTGCCGGTTTTAATTTCATTTTTAAAACGCCAGTCATTACCCCATTTCGAAAACTGCCCACCTGTAACCACTCCCTTGTTATCTACGACCCCATTTGCACCTCCTGTTTTAAAACCATCTGAATTAAATCGTGCAGTAAGATACATACCAACACTCGTGTTGTTAATGCGGCCAAATGAAATTCCGGTTTTACAAATGGAATCGTAAGCATAAGACATAAAAAACCTGTCTGCTCTGTTAATATGATTTTTTGCTGGCGCTGGCTTAGTTGTTTCGTCAGTCGAATAATCTCTATTAAACCAAAATTTGCCATTTTTATCATAAAATTTCCATATACCAATTTCAAAACCGTTAAAGTTTTTTAGACCACAAGATTCTAATTTCCCGTTTTCGTGGTAGTTAGACCATTTACCTGTTTCTTCACCATTTTTATCATATTTCCCTGAAGAAGCTAATTTCCCATTTTCATGATAAGTATTCCATTTATTGATCCTATAACCTTTATTATTGTATTTTCCGGATTCAAGTAATGAGCCACTTTCATAATAATATTTCCATTCACCAATTTTAATATCCCCATTATATTTTCCAATAGATTCTAATTGTCCGCTTGGATAATATTCTTTTTTTACTTGTGCAGTTGCAATAATACTTACTGATACCAATAGGCAGATTGCGATGATTTTTTTCATGCTGTTTTTGTTTAAAAGGTTTCTTTTATTTGGGTAAAGCTGATAAGATGTTAAAACAATAATTTCAGATCAGGCAACTAAATATATTGGATGTAAAGTTGCGCTATTGTTCAACTCAAAAAATACCTACTATAGAGTATTTTTTAAAATGAACGGAAGACAAGTAATGTATAAAAACAGTTATCATCTGCTTCTGTTAAAACCTTTTTATTTTCGATTATCCAGAAGTCGATCCCGTAACCAATCTAAATAGTAAACTATCCGTATATTCACTTTTAAATTTTATATCTAATATACCAATCGATGGAACCAATCACTGAAAAGCCAGTTTTAAAAAGATCGCTTACCCCCCTCATGCTTTGGGGACTTGGCGTAGGATATGTTATATCAGGAATGTACTTTGGCTGGAACCTCGGACTGGAACAAGGAGGCACCCTGGGGTTAGCCATTGCCACGCTTTTTATTATTGTGATGTACATTTCCTTCACTTTTAGTTATACAGAACTGGCTACAGCCATTCCTAAAGCGGGAGGTGGTTTTGATTATGCAACCCGTGCACTTGGTTCTAACTGGGGTTTTATTGCAGGTATGGCTCAAAATATTGAATTTATATTTGCACCCCCGGCCATTGCTTTTGCCATTGGTGCTTATTTTAATATTTTTTTTCCTCAGATCCCCATTCTGGTGATCGCTATTTTTAGTTATTTTATTTTTACTTTTCTAAATATCCGTGGCGTAAAAGCTGCCGCAATATTTGAACTGGTCATCACCATATTGGCTGTGGGCGAACTCCTGCTTTTTGCAGGCTTTATGTTACCCCATTTCGAATTTAAAAATTTACAACACAATGCACTCCCCCATGGAATACCGGGAATCTTTGCCTGTATCCCCTTTGCCATTTGGTTTTTTCTGGGCATTGAAGGGGTAGCCAACGTAGCCGAAGAAGCCATCAAACCACAACGAACGATTCTTATTGGTTTTGGAACCGCTATCCTTACACTGGTCATCCTGTGTATATTAACTTTTACAAGTTCTATTGGCGTGGGAGGATGGGAAACCATCGTATATGCGGCAGACGGATCGGTATCAGATTCTCCGCTACCACTGGCTTTGGCCAAATTAATTGGAAGCAACAATTACTTCTATCACCTGTTAATCACCATCGGATTATTCGGACTGATTGCGTCCTTTCATGGCATCGTACTGGCTGCAGGAAGAGCTTCCTATGAATTTGGCAAAGTAGGTTTTGCTCCTGCAGCACTGGGTAAAATACAGCCTAAGTTTCGTACACCCGCCAATGCTTTGCTTGTTAATATGGCCATTGGCATTATTGCACTGCTAACCGGCAAAACTGCAGCCATCATTACCATTTCTGTATTTGGCGCATTAACCCTCTATATCATTTCGATGGTAGCAGTTTTACAACTTAGAAAAAAAGAACCTGCATTAGAAAGACCGTTTAAGGTTCCGCTTTACCCCCTGCTCCCAATCACCGCACTGCTCATCGCTTCCTTTTCTTTTATTGCGATGTGCTATTTTAATTCAACCTTAGCCATTATTTATATTGCAATTATGCTAGCTTGTTTTGCTTTATTTAGCTTCATAAAAAATAAAGGCAAAGCACCTGATAACAGCAACGCTTAAACGAATAAGATGTATCATTATTCAATAAAAAATCATCGGTATACTTTCATCGATCTAAAGACTTTGCTGGCCAAAGCCAGTCCCTTTAGATCGGGTGATGCAATGGCTGGATTAAATGCTTCCAGTTATGAAGAAAGAGTGGCGGCACAATTCTGCCTTGCAGACATTCCTTTAAAAAATTTCTTATCAGAAACAGTCATTCCCTACGAAACGGATGAAGTAACCAGGTTAATTATCGACACGCATGATAAGGTTGCTTTTGCCCCCATCAGTTCTTTTACCGTAGGTATGTTTAGAGACTGGTTGCTAAGCGATGCCGCAGATAATGCGACCTTACATTTATTGTTTAAAGGAATCACTCCGGAAATGGCTGCAGCCGTGAGCAAACTCATGCGCAACCAGGATTTAATATTGGTGGCAAAAAAAGTGGAAGTCATAACTCGTTTTAGAAATACCCTTGGTTTAAAAGGAAGGTTTTCTTCAAGGCTACAACCCAACCATCCTACAGATGATCTGAAAGGAATTGCTGCTAGTTTAATCGATGGACTTCTTTATGCAAGCGGTGATGCTGTTATTGGCATCAATCCTGCTACAGACAATCCGGCCACAACCAATGCCATCCTGCAAATGCTCGATCAGGTTATCAGCGGTTTTGATATTCCAACCCAATCATGTGTACTCTGCCATCTAACCACCAGTTTATCTTTAATAAACCAGAATGCCCCGGTAGATTTAATTTTTCAATCCATTGGAGGCACAGAATTAACCAATAAAAGTTTTGGGGTCAGCCTTGCGCTTTTGCAGGAAGCGTATGAAGCAGGCTTGTCTCTAAAACGGGGTACGGTGGGAAATAATTTTATGTATTTCGAAACCGGACAGGGATCTTCCCTCTCAGCCAATGCGCATGGAGGAGTAGATCAGCAAACCTGCGAAGCAAGGGCTTACGGTATTGCCCGGCACTTTAACCCACTGCTCGTAAATTCGGTGGTTGGTTTTATCGGCCCCGAGTATTTATTTGATGGCAAACAAATTACAAGAGCCGCATTAGAAGATCATTTTTGCGCCAAATTACTTGGACTGCCAATGGGAATGGATATTTGTTACACCAACCATGCTGAAACAGACCAGGACGATATGGATAATTTATTATTGCTAATGGGAATAGCAGGCTGCAATTTTATTATGGGCGTACCTGGTGCGGATGATATCATGCTGAATTATCAGTCCACTTCCTTCCATGATATTGTATACCTCCGAAAAATACTTGACTTAAAACCAGCTCCCGAATTTGAAGCATGGTTAATTGGCCAGCAAATTATAGATTCTTCAGGCAACTTGCTACCGGTGCAAAATTCACATCCTTTACTTAAATACCATCGCTCGTGAAAGGCAAACAATTGATCGTTCAGTCAGATCCATGGCAAGCGCTCCGTTCTGTGACAGATGCCCGCATCGCTTTGGGCAGAACAGGTGTTTCAATACCACTGGCCGAAAGTTTAGCATTTAAACTGGCGCATGCCAATGCAAGAGATGCGGTGTATAATTTACTCGATAAAGAGCTGTTGATAGAAGGAATTCAAAAATTGCAACACCCATTATTGCTTTTGTTTTCCGCAGCTGCCAATAGACAACAATACCTGCAAAGACCCGATTATGGCAGAAGGCTGAATGAAGACTCCATTAAAATAATGGAACAGGAAAAAGCTGACAACCCTTATGATATTTGTATTTCAATCACAGATGGCTTATCTGCCACAGCAGTCAATAACCATGCGATGCAACTGCTTTTTTTATTAATGCCTTTGTTAAAAAATGCAGGTTTTTCAATAGCACCAGTTTGTATTATTGAGCAGGGTCGGGTTGCCATCAGTGATCAAACAGGCCAGCTTAGTCCTGCTTCCCTCTCCCTTATTTTATTGGGTGAGCGGCCCGGACTTTCTTCCCCCGATAGTTTGGGAGCTTACCTAACTTTCAACCCCAAACCAGGCAATACAGATGTACTGCGCAACTGCATCTCTAATATCAGACCCGGAGGATTAAGTTTTGAACTGGCTGCTCAAAAAATATTTTTATTGATAAAGGAATCGCTGAGACTGAAGCTAAGCGGCATTCAATTAAAAGATGAATCAGCTCCTTCCCTCCCTTTTACCCAAACAAAACCAACCGGTTTGCTTTAATAGCTGTTAAGCCTGGTTCCTTATTCCCCTACTAAAAATGACCAGCATCCTCTAATTGATAACATTCCCTTAATACTGTTTTAACATTAAAGTAAAACTACAGTGTGAATTTGCTTTTTCAAAATAAGGAATATGCAACAGAAAGCCACTTTAGTCAGCCAAAACAAAACCTACTTTTTCACGCTGGCTTCAACGCTGTTTTTAAGTATCGTTTTTCTATTGACAAAAGAAAGTACTGGTTTTATGATATTCCAAAATACCAGCCATCCAATTTTGTTGAATGTATTTTTTATCAACTACACTTTTATGAGTGATGGATTATTTGCTGTTTGCGGTATCGCCTTTATCATTTTTTACCTGAAGAAATATCCATTGGGTAAAACAATGCTTTATGCATTCCTGATATCCACCATAACGGTGCAGCTTATAAAAAACATATATAATCAAACAACTACTTTGTATTTCGAAGCCGGTCAATATCTATTTTTTACTAACAATACTAGCTATGATCGTTTCGTAGGTTTCCCTTCGGGACATACAGCTACCGCTTTTGCATTAGTAACCGTTGTCGCTTTATTATTGAAAAATAAAAAATGGCAGTTGCCCATTTTAGCAGCAGCAATCCTCATGGCCTATAGCCGCCTCTACCTTTCACAAAATAGTATATCTGATGTTTTGATTGGCGCAGTAATTGGCGCTGTTTCGGGTTTATGCGCTGTTTATCTGCTCAGACATCCATTGAGCATTAAATCGGCTTTTAAGAAATGGAAATACACTTTAACTCCTGAGGAAAGAATACCTTCTACGCATTCATTGATGATGGAATTACAGGATTAAAATTTTATTACAATAAAACTTTTACGGCAACCCATACACTTCTGCCCACCCCATTTATACCGCTTCCATGAGTTCGGTAATCTTTATTAAAAATGTTTTGTAGTCCCATATTAAATTGGAACGCCGGGAGCTGATAGCCGCCGTAAAAATTAAAAACCTCCCAGCCTGCTGTTCCATTTATTCCAATCCGGTTATCCTCTTTGTCTCCCTGAGCAAGCCTAGTTTGTTTGGAAGCAAACATCAGTTCTGAAGAAGCAAACCATTGATGATGCCTCCAGGTTCCGGTAACCCTTCCGTTAAAAGGTGGGATGCGCCTTAATGGTTCCTGCTTGCTTAAGCTCCGTCCATAGGTATAAGAAAATCCACTGCTTAAATAGATATTTTTTGTAAACACAATATTGTTTTCTATTTCAAACCCTTTTATATAGGCAGCTTCTGTATTTTCTTTCCGGTAAACCGGGTAACCATTTATTATTTCACCGGCCAATTTCACCCTTGTAATAAGATTAGACAAATGCATATAATAAGCAGAAAATGTTCCGCTTATTTTCCTGGATTGGAATTTATAACCGAGTTCGGTATGTTGTGATTTTTCGGGCTTCAGATGGTAGGTTGGTAATTCATACCGAAAATCAACAATACCCAGTGTTCCCATATCATCAATATTCGGAGCTCTGTAGCCACTGCTAAAAGAAAGATACAAGGATTTATTTTTTGCAATTGTATACAACAAAGCCCCGTTGGTTACCAGTGCGGAAGGCGTAATATTAATACGCCCCAAACTACTGTCTGTAATCTTAATATTAAATGTATTAAACCGCAAACCTCCATCAACAACCCATTTCCCCAACTGCCAATGATGCAATGAATACAGTGAATAATTACCATATTCCGAATTGTTTGGATAAAGTCCCCGCTTTGCCAATTTTGTATTGGTAGGCAAGTCTATATCCGTTCTTATACTACCCACACGATCGGTATAAATTTCAATACCGGAATTAGCGGTCCATTTTTTATTTACAACAGATAAAAATTCTGTTGTAAACCCCGTTGTTTGTATTTTATCTCGTTCCTTTCTTAAAACGGTACTGCCGTTTTTTAAACTGTTACGACCTTCTATACCCTGTTGAAAAGAAAGAGTAATGGCTGTTTCTTTAAACCATTTAGATTTTCCCTGCAGGTTTAACCTGGCATAACTCAATAATCGCTGCTGGGGATCCATTTCGTTTAAACTAAAATTTTCTAATTGTACTTTATGGTAAACCGGTACATGTTTTTGCTGCACAAACTGGTGAGCGAAAGTAAGCTGCACATTTTCTGAAAGCAGGAAAGAAGCTTTTAGATCAAAAGCCCATTCCTCATATCCCGAAGGAGATTGTTTACCTGTTGTATCGCCCCCAATGATATCGCCAAAATTTCGTTTACTGATACCTCCTAAAAAAGCCACTTTTTTTCCACTATAACGCCCTTCACCCCTCACTGTTTTTTCCATATCCCCCGACATGTATTTGGAAATTAACCTTCCATTGAATACCCGTTTATCTTTTGAAAAAACAGGCTGATTGGTAATAAGGTTGATTACACCACCGATGGCATCTGTTCCATACTGCACAGAACCGGTGCCCTTTGCTACCTCAATGCTTTTAATCGTATAAACATCAATAGTGTTCAGGTACTGGTTAGGGCCATATCGAAAAATGGAATTATTTAACCGAATGCCATCCGTTAAAAGCAATACCTGATTCCCTGTAACGCCTCTCAAAAATGGAGAACCGCCCCCATGATTTGTTTTTTGAACAAACAGTCCATTCATCGCCATCATCGCTTCCGGAGTGGAACGAAATTGAAATTCGTCGATATCCTTTCTGCCTAAAGTATTTACAGAAAAAGGAACCCATATTTTTTTCTGCGGTTGTCTTTGTGCGGTCAATACAACTTCATTAAGATTCAAACCACTAGAATCTTTGAGAATAGTAGTTGTTTCCTGCGCCACGCTTACCAAAGGAAATAAACAAACAAGAAGTGCCTTTATTTTTTTATTCATTTTAAGTTTGGTTATTTCGATCAGACATTTTCCTTTCTAAAATATTCAATTAGTTAAATCGCCCGCCGGCATGTTTTTATTTTATCACCAATACTTACAACTTAAATCTACTTAGAAATGTATTTATAATATTCCATGAAACTACCTTTTTTAATTTTACACTAAATCAGCTAATAGAAGTAAAAGCCTTTTCCAGTATTAAAACAGCGTTTTCTAATTCCGCTCTTGTAATAATCAGCGGCGGACATAATTGTAAAACATTTCCCTGGGAAACTTTAAAACTCAACCCGTTTTGAAGGCATTCATACATGATTTTTTCTGCTTCTGTTATGGCCTTCTCCTTTGTTGCTGAATCCTTCACCAACTCAATACCCCACAACAAACCAATACCCCTTACATCCCCAATGATGGGGAATTGTTGCTTTAATCTTAAAAGTGCCGAACGCATAAACAATTCATCTTCCTTTACTTTTTTCAACAAGTCATTTTCCTCTATATAGGTTATCATGGCCAAACCCGCAGCACAACCCAATGGACTTTTTTCATGTGTATAATGACCCAGCGAAACTTCGGCGGCAATATTATACTGATCCTTTGTAACAATCGCTGCAAAAGGAATTATACCCGCTCCCAACCCCTTTCCCAAACAAACAATATCAGGCTCGATATCGTAATGTTCAAATGCAAACATTTTACCTGTTCTGCCAAATGCAATAGGTATTTCATCCAGTATTAGTATCACATTGTAAGCTGTACAAATTTCACGAACCCTTTTCCAATATGCCCTGCTTGGAATCTGTACATCGGTATTCCGAATGGTTTCCGCTATAAATGCACCTATTTGAGGATCCTTCTTAATAATTTCTTCCAGCGCATCTGCATATAAATTTTCATCAGGGTCAATGCTATCAGTACGATACTGAACTGGCTGTGGAATATTAATTGTTTCAGGGAATAAAGGACCCATATACTTTTTAAACTGCGCTTCACCACCTACAGCAATGGCGTCTAATGAAGCTCCATGAAAGGAATCAGTTAATGACACCACTTTATTCTTCCCCGTGATTACCCTTGCCAGCTTTAAGGCTATTCCAACAGAACTTGTACCGCCTGGAGCAAACAATACCCTGTTTAATGATTCCGGAAATAAGGAAGTAAGTTTTTTCGAAAATTCAATTGCAATGCCATTTGTATATCGCCTCGGAGAAAATGGAAGGATATCCATCTGCTGCTTTATTTTATCAATCACATAGGGATTACGATATCCAACCTGATGAACATTGTTCCCGTGAAAATCCATATAGCTTTTTCCACTAACATCTTTGATATAAATTCCTTCACAGGATTCTAAAACATCCAAACAGGGAGTCGACAAAGACTGGTGTAGAAAATAATGAGCGTCCTCTTCCAATAAATCCAAGGTCGTTTTATCCAATACACTGTACCACATTTTTCTTGATGCAGAAAAATTTACATCTCCTTCTGTAAGTAAATGCGCTTCGTCCATTTTATTCATCAATATTAAGTGTTAAATAGAAGCAACCACTTCTTCCGCTAATCCAAAACTCAACGTCATACCAGCTCCCCCCAATCCATTTAAAATATACACACCGGCTTCAGGCGATACCAATACCTCCGTATCTCCGTTGGTAAGTTTTGGATAAATGCCATTCCAGCTTTCCAATAAGCTATAATCTTTAAACCGGGTAAAATCTTTTAAATAATCTAGAATCATTTCATTGATAAATTGTTTATCAAACGGGTCAAAAGTTAACCCATATTCATGTGAATCTCCAACAGTTAACTCTCCTTTGCCATTTTGCGAAACCATCACATGAATACCCCAATCAAGATAATCGTTTTTCTCCTTTTGGTAGCGCTCTTTTAATTCATGCAAACTTGGTGCGGTTTTAAAACTATTATAATGAATTAATGAAAGTCCCCCGCACAAAGAAGTTCCCATTCGCCAACCATCAGGTTGCGAAACAAGACGCATCATTTGAAGTTTGCATTTTGTTATAGGTATAGAAGAGAATATTTCAGGATACAAGGTTTCAAAATCAGCACCACTACAAACAAATATGATATCAGCCGTATGCTCTTCCTCATTACCAATATAAACCGTTTGGTCGGATATATAACTTACACATTTCCCCCAAAAAAATTCAATACCAAATTGCGAACTAAAATAGCCCGGTATTTTAGCAATAGCTTCTCTTGGATCTACAATCATTTCTTCCGAACTATACAATCCTCCTAGTAAGTTTTCGGTATTTACAGCATCATACTTTTCAATAATCTCCGCCGGCCCAAGCAAAGAAACAGCACGCCCCTGACTGGCAAACTGCTCACTTAATTCAGTTAGCACTTTCATTTCGTCGCTATGATAAGCAAGATGCAAACTACCCGCAGCCTCATGCCAGATACCGGCAGCCTCACAGGTTTCTTTCCATATTTGCCTGCTGCGTTTTGCACGATCATACAATTTTCCTTCGGGCTGCCCAATAGGCCATACCATTCCAAAATTACGGACAGACGCACCTACTGCAGGTTTGCTCCGCTCGAAAACTTTTACAGCATAACCTTTTAAAGCCAATGCTCTTGCTGTAGCCAATCCCACAATACCTGCACCTATTACTATTGCCGCTTTATTTTCCATTTGTATGAAATTTATTATTGTACATCGAATTAAAATAAAAAGCCGAAACCAGCGTCCCTATCAATCCTGCAACAGACAAAAAAATAACTCCATAAGAATAAAAAGTTGTCCAGCTCAACTGTATATGAAACACACTTTTACTCAGCATTACAGCAACACTGGCAAGATAACCATACGAATCAGCCAGATACATTAAAAACCCAACATTACCTGCATATTTAAAAGTTGCGATCATCCTTTCAAAAAGAACACAATTAAAAGGGATATATCCCATATACAACCCCAACCCTACCAACGTCATCCAGTAAAATGGCGGAAGAATGCCCTGCAAAAATAAAAATGTGGAAACTCCCGCAATGATAAAACCAACCCCAATGATTAGATGGGACACCATCAGCGCCTTTAAATTATTACGGATAAAAATCATGGCAGAAATCAACAACAACACAACAATAGTGATGGGAATTTCTGTTTGAACAAATTTCTCCGGCTGATTGGCAAACCCCATTTCCAACCACATATCAGCAGCAAAATTATCCCTGATATCCCTAAACACCGTCAGAAAAACATAGATAATTAACAATGTAACAATACCCGGAAAGAAAGTTTTTAAATACAATTTCCTTTCTGCCTTCAACATAGGTTTTCTTTCTGTTCGTAACAGATTATCAGATGCGGATGGTGGTGGAATTTTTTCAAGTAACCAGATAAATAATAACAATGGAATCAAAAAACAAAAGCCGGCAAAAAAGGGAAGCCAAATATCTGGAATAGAAAATTGAAGTTGAAGAAGCCCTGTTACTGTTTTTATAAATCCGGAAGAAAAAATAAAACTTACAGCAAGCGCAGCACCAATAAAATCAGTGGCCTTTCTTCCCTCTACAAAAGAAAAAACAATCCCCCAAATCAATCCTAACGGAAATCCATTGAGCATTAATACTGGGATATTATAAGGTGCCGGAACAATTGCAAAAATCAATAGTGCCAGCCAGGAAACAATTACCAGCAAAAGAATTATTTTTCCCCGTCCAAACCTTTTAAGCTCTGCAATAAACTTTACGCCATAAAACTTGCTCAACATATACCCCAACACCTGGCTGATAACAAGGCAACTTTTATAAGCAACGCCCCACAAGGGCGCTGTTTCTTCATAAGTAGCCACTGTAAAAGGTTTACGAAAACCATAAACCATGGCATAAGTCAAAAAACAGATTACAGCAGCATAAAGCGGTGAAGCCCAAAAGCGGATGTTTAAAGATTGCTGCGAACCCTTGCTCAATGTTTTAAATTTAATATTGCACTCAATTCACTCAAAGAATCAATGATATGATCAGGTGTATAGGGCTGTAGTTCCTCCCTTTTATAAGAACCGGTGGTTACTGAAACCACCAACCCACAATCGGCATTTCTACCCTCCAGTATATCTACTTCAGTATCTCCCACTTTTGCCACCTGTTGTGTATTAACTACAGCTAGTTGAGTCATAATAGCATGAATCATTTCTGCAGAAGGTCTTCCATTATTCACTTCATCGCTGGAGATTACCATATCAACCAAACCATTTTTAACCCATCCCAATCTTTCGATAATCGTATTGGTTATAAGTTTAGGAAACCCAGTATCCAACCCTATTTTTATTTGATTCAAATGCAATAAATTAAAAATCGCTTCTGCACCTGGCATCGGCTTTAGGGTAGTTGTAGTTAAATAAAAATGATACATATCGTCGTTAAACTGATCATGTATCTCATGAATTAATATTTCATTATTCAATGCTTCCGGATAAAATTTTTCGAGCAAAATTTTAATTGCTTCTATTTTTCGGTAACCCATTACATAATTAACTTCCTTTAATGCAACAGGATAACCTGCTTTTTCAAAAGCTCCCCTAAATGCATCATTCACATTATTATTATCTACTACCGTGGTACCCGCAATATCAAAAACAACCAATTCAATTTTCATACTTATTTTTTTTTCAATACAATTATGATTCCCTGCTTTAACTATACCAGCTAATTTTCCAACACTTAAACTGCTAAACTTTTTATCCTTATGAACCCTTTACTTCTGAATAAATTCTTTTTTCATATCATCTACATTATCCATTTCAGGCCCCTTCAAAATTTTGCGCCAATCCATTGTTAGATTGTATTTTTTCATGGCTTTTTCTGCATCAAATACCCTTGAGTCATGCTGCTCCAGTGTATAAGGCGTATAATCAGGTTTATTCGTAAAAAAATCCTGCAATAAAGAGGCAGTCACATCATACTGATTCACATACGGAACATTTAAAATATTGTAAATCGACTTTAAAATCGCTCCAAAATTAGCATGGGTATGGCTTACATAACCACGCTTTACATAAGGCCCCGCCATCATTAAAATACTGCGATGTGCATCAATATGATCTACACCTCCTTGCGGATCATCTTCCGTAATGACCACCAGCATATTCTTCCAATATTTTGTACGGGAAAGAAAATGCAGGATTCTTCCCAATGCCAGGTCATTATCTGCTACATAAGAACTGCGACTAAAATAACCATCCTCCGGCCTTGGCCCGCTTGTATGATCATTGGGTAATTGTAACGTTATAAGGGAAGGCATTTTTTGTTTCCCTTTTATCCATTTTTTGGTAAACTCATCTTCAAACTGATTCATCCGAAACTGATCGGGAATATTGGTATTATACCCTGCGTAATTGTGACTCGTACGGGTGAACAATGCTTTTTGCATAGGAACCATTACTGCATGAGCAGCACCTGTTGCCGTATCATTCCACTCTTCCCGAACATGGGCTGTTTCATTGGCTTCGCCAAAATTGTAAAAATTAATCTTTTTCCTTTCCAAAGCTTCCCACAAACCGCCGGTTTCAGCATAATCCTCCGGATCCATACTTCCCGTCGAACCAGGGAATCTTCTGCCCGGAGCCTTCGAAAAATATTTAGCCGTCTTATCCACGCTGCTATTTGTTTCTACCCACTCGTTTGGTATCACCCCCATCATCCAATGATGCCCATGTATTGAAGCATCACTGTCACAATAAAAATTATCACTGAACGAAAATTGCTTTGCCAGCTTTTGATGATTGGGCGAAACTTTTAAATCCTTGTTAACGGCCCTTAAAGAATCAGGCAATGTATATTCACAATTAACACCAAACCTTGCCAGTGTACTGTCACCCTTCGCATTTTTTAACTGACCAAAAACCTCATCATATGTCCTGTTTTCTTTGGTAATATACACTACATATTTTATCGGACTTTCTCTTAAACCGGGCAATGCAGGTAACGGATTGGTCACATCTTCTTTAATGGTCAATGACTCAAAGGTATTGCCAATAACCTGTTTGGTATAAGCTGCTAATTCCTTTGCATTGGGCATCGCTATTTTTTGAAAACTGCCCAATTGAATATCTCCAATATAAGTACCCTGTGGAGGAGCAACAAAATTAGCACCCCCATTTGGTCCGGCACCAAGCCCTCTGCAACTGATTACATACATTTCTTTTTCATCAGCAGATAGTTTTACCCTCGCCGGCCCCCAACCTGAAGGAATTAATCCTTTCGTGGTTTTTGTTTTTACATCTATTACTGCTATGGCATTAAAACCAAGCAATGCCACATACAATGTTTTTTCATCTTTACTTAAGGTAATTCCAAAAGGCAACAATCCCCTGTATTGATCAATACGGGCATCAACCTTAATAGGAATATGGAATAAAATTTTATGATTTTTATAATCGATTACTGCAATATTATCATTGGTAGCATTGGTCACATAAATATATTTACTGCCCACTGCAATCGAATTAGGACTGGCGCCTCCTACTACTTCAGCATCTTCTACCATCTCGCCAATTTGATACCCTGTTTTAAATTTATCAATAACCTTATTGGTTTTTAAATTGATACTAAACACACTCATGGCTTCCGGCGAATTAGGACTGCCCAAACCGGGAATTTTCTTTTCATCAATAACAGTTCCCTCAATCGATTCTTTTGTATTATCTCCATAAGGATGATGGTTAATCATCATCGTATTATAATTGGAAGAATCCATCCCTTCTATTAAAGGATAGGCATAAGTGCCCACATTGGCAACAAAAGCCGTTTGTTTGTCTGCACTTAATGCAAGTCCAAAAGGCTGGCGCCCCGATGGAATAGAAGCGGTTATTTTTTTACGAATCAGATCATAACGCACCAGTCTAAAATTACCTCTGTCAAGAATAAACAACTCCTCTTTATTTAATAATAAATCAGCCGTAAAACTGTCATCAAAATCTTCGCCGTTTACTTTTCCGTTTAAGGAAATAGAATCCAAGCGTTTAAAATTTTCAATGTCATAAACAATAACGGCTCCATTGTCTCCTCCGCTTAAATACACTGTTTTAGAATCTGCTGCAAAAACAACCCCCAAAAAAGAACCCTTGGGCAAGGCGGAAGTTATAATTTTATGTGATAAAGCCTGTGAAGGTTCATTCCCTCCTACCGGACTATGAGTTAATGGTGAGTTGATGGTTTGATTATATGCTGGCACACGTACAGGTGTAAGAGAACCAAGTTCTATAATGGTAAATACACCATTGTGTAAGGTCACTGCTTTTTTCCCGTCGGGAGAAATAGCTAATCCAAAAGGATCATTCGTAATGCGGACTAAATTACCAGCAGGTGTAAGAAAACGGCCGCTGGGCAATACAGAAATACCATGCTCATTTATTTTTGCAAATTCATTCCTGCCAGGAACCTGCAAAACTGTTACAGATTTTTGTTGGGCAAAACAAATAATAGGTAAGGCGTAAAAAGCTAGGGCAAATAATTTTTTTTTCATATTTCCTTTTTTGGGAAGAAGCTGCTAAAACAGCCTGAAAATAGTAAATATTTTAAAGCATACACGGAAATTGATTTTGCGCAGCTATAAAATCAGGAAAAACTGTATGATCAGAAAGGCATAGTGAGTGAGCGATTTTTTAATATTATTCAAAATATTTACAACAACCTTTTTATTGATGAACCAAAGCTAAAAAAATACATTCGATTCCAATATGGCTTAACATTTACTTAAAGTTCTGATAACAATTTATTGTTATTGCATTCCGTACTTCGTTTGTAGAAGTTTCCAATATTTATTAACCCATTATAAATAATGTAAAATGAAACGTTTTAATTATTTCCTCATTGAACTTTCAATTCGTGTTTTTCTTTTTCGCATTTCATTTTTAGCTTCCCCTTTTAAGTACCTGAAATCTGAAGGATGAAGGAATTAAAAAGACGCAAAATAGATATCCTCGTATTATCTGACATTCATTTGGGCACTTACGGATGCCACGCCAAAGAACTACTGCACTACCTTAAAACCATAAAACCTAAGACGGTTATATTAAACGGCGATATCATCGACATCTGGCAGTTTAGCAAACGCTACTGGCCCAAGAGCCATATGAAAGTGGTAAAACATATTATGGGCTGGATGAGCAAGGGTACCAAAATCTGGTATATCACCGGCAACCACGATGAAATGCTCCGAAAATTTGTAGGGTTTAAAATGGGTTCCTTTCAAATAGTCAACAAAGTTGTTCTCGAAATGGAGGATGGCAAAAAAGCCTGGTTCTTCCATGGCGATGTGTTTGATATTACCATGCAGCACAGCAAGTGGCTCGCAAAACTGGGTGCAGTAGGATACGATAGCCTGATACTCATTAACCGGATTGCCAATTTTGTTTCCGAAAAAGTATTCAACCAAGGCAAACTATCCTTGTCAAAAAAAATAAAAAACAGTGTAAAGTCTGCTGTAAAATTCATCGACAATTTCGAGAAAACGGCTGCCGATATTGCCATCAGCAATCAGTATGATTATGTTGTTTGCGGCCATATTCATCAACCCGAAATGAGAGAAATTGTAACAGATGAAGGCAAAATCCTTTACCTTAACAGTGGCGACTGGATCGAAAATTTAACGGCACTTGAATACACAAACGGAACATGGTGTATCCATAAATTTGATGAAAAAGAATTTGCGGCAACGAAAACAGCGGATACTGCAGAAGAGGAACCCGATAACAATAAATTATTTGAAAATATGCTCGACGAATTTAACTCAATGCGCAACTGATGAAAATATTATATGCTATACAGGGAACAGGTAACGGACATCTAAGCAGGGCGCTGGACATCATACCCATCCTGCAAAAAAAAGGAGAACTTGATATCCTTGTAAGTGGCATTCAGGCCGACCTCGAATTACCCTACCCGGTTAAATATAAGTTCAAAGGCTTGAGTTTTATCTTTGGAAAAAAAGGTGGCATCGATCTGCTGGCCACCTACCGCAAAAGCAATTTAAAAAAACTATACGCTGAAATAAAAAGTTTACCGATTGAAGCATACGACCTTGTTATCAATGATTTTGAACCGGTAAGCGCATGGGCTTGTAAATTAAAACACAAACCCTGTATAGGAATGAGCCATCAGGCTGCTGTGATCAATGCCAAAAGCCCAAAACCTAAAAAGAAAGATCCACTGGGCAAAGCCATCCTGCACAATTATGCGCCGGTAACCCAGGCCTATGGTTTCCACTTTTCTGCATATGATAAAAATATATTCACTCCCGTTATCAGAAGCCAGGTACGAAATGCCATTCCAAATAATCAGGATCATTTTACTGTTTATTTACCCGCCTATTCCGATAAACGCATCATAAAAGTATTGAGTGAAATAAAAAATATCCAATGGCAGGTATTTAGCAAACACACAAAAAAAGAATACAAAGAAAAAAACATACACATACGCCCGGTTAACAATGAAGCCTTTGTGGAAAGTTTTATCAACTGCACAGGTGTGCTTTGTGGTGCAGGTTTTGAAACCCCTGCAGAAGCCCTGTTTCTAAAAAAGAAACTGATGGTCATTCCCATGAAGGGACAGTACGAACAACAATGTAATGCAGCCGCTTTAGAACAAATGGGGGTACCCACTTTAAAAAGCCTTAAATCAAAACATCTCGAAAAAATAAAAGCTTGGACAAATTCACAAGTATTGATCTCTATCAATTACCCGGATGTTACGGAAGCAATCATAGATTCAATTATTGATAAACACCGTAAATCAGACGCTCCAAAAAATCCAGAAATAGGCGACGCCATCTCATCTCCTAAAAAATTAAAAGAAGCCAGTCTTGGTAAAATTTTGGAAGAAACCCGAATTTAATATGATGGAATTTAACAAGGAAGATTTTGGAGAAGACTTTAAATGGGGCGTTTCTACAGCAGCTTACCAAATTGAAGGCGGACACGACTTACATGGAAAAGGCCCTTCTATCTGGGATACCTTTACACAAAAAAGCAAAAAAATTGCCGACAATCACCATGGCAATATTGCCTGTGATTTTTACAACAATTATGCAGATGATATTCAGTTATTAAATGAAATGAATATCCGCCATTACCGTTTCTCCATTTCCTGGAGCAGGATTATGCCCCTGGGTACCGGAGTTGTAAACATGGAAGGAATTAATTACTACAACCGCGTTATAAACCGCTGTTTGGAATTAAATATTACCCCCTGGGTAACCTTATATCACTGGGATCTTCCACAGGCTCTGGAACAAAAAGGAGGATGGACCAACCGGGAAATTATTGGATGGTTTAGTGAATTTGTAAAATGCTCTGTATCGCATTTTGGCGACAGGGTAAAACATTGGATGGTCTTAAACGAACCAGGCGTATTCACCGGAGCAGGCTATTTTTTAGGCGTACATGCACCCGGCAGAAAGGGATTAAACAATTTTCTCGCTGCTGTTCATCATGCCGCCCTTTGCCAGGCTGAAGGTGGACGCATCATCAAACAATTATACAAGGACAGTAAAGTAGGTACCACTTTTTCCTATTCGCACCTGGAACCTGCCACTCTAAAAGATAAAGATATAGCTGCTACGGCAAAAGTAGATGCCCTGCTCAACCGGATGTTTATTGAACCCCTATTGGGAATGGGATACCCGGTCAATGACCTTAAAATATTAAAACGTATAGAAAAATTTATGCTGCCCGGCGATGAAAGCAAACTGGCTTTTGAAATGGATTTTATCGGACTGCAAAATTATACCAGAGAATTGGTGGCCCATGCCCTCTTTATGCCCTTTGTAAAAGCAAAAATTATCAAAGCCAATAAACGAAACGTAGATTGTACTTTAATGAACTGGGAAGTTTATCCTCCCTCCATTTATCATGCACTCAAAAGACTGAATAATTATCCGGGCATAAAAGAAATCATTATTACCGAAAACGGTGCTGCTTTTAAAGACGAGTTAATCAACGATAACATAGAGGATGTAAAAAGAACCGAATACCTGAAGAACTATATCACACAAGTATTATTGGCTCAAAATGAAGGCGTAAATGTAACCGGCTATTTCGTTTGGACTTTTCTGGATAATTTCGAATGGGCCGAAGGTTTTCACCCAAGATTTGGATTGGTATATGTTGATTTTGAAACACAAAAACGAACCATCAAAGCCTCCGGTAAATGGTACAGCGATTTTATAAAGGATAGGCCCCAGGCAACCAATGAGTCGGAAGAGAAAAATATTTTATTGTAACCTGTCTTCCGGTTCTGCATCCCCTTCCTGCTCTTTGGACTTGTAAAAATCATCGTTGAGTTGTTGTTCGTATTGCTGTTTGTCCTTTTGATTTTTCCAGATAACGAAAATCAAAAGCAACAATATTACGATACTACCGATGACTGAGATTAACAATTTCATGGTATTTAATTTTACCGTTAAGCTAATTCATTTCCAGACACTGCAATATTAAGTTTAGAACAATTTGTTTGTTAGAATGTTGTCGCTTTCGTAAAATAAAAAACAAGCACTCCTTAGTTTACATAAACAAAATGTTTGTTGTCTATTTGGTCTTCCCCGTTCCAACGGTATGCAACCAGTGCCCCATTTTTTGCCACACTATAATCAAGGCAAATCACATTGGCCGCCTGAATCACCGGAAATGGATCTTCCAGCCAGTAATGGCCAAAGAATACAGGTGCTCCATCAGCAGGATAAATATTTACTTTTAAATCGGCAGGCACTTTATCCTCCTTCATTGCAGGAGGGCAACTGAATAAAAACGAATCAAAATTAGAACTTGTTGGCGGCACCCACCATTTAATACGGTTCGCAAATCTGGCATGCCCATCTTTGTCATGCCAAACATATTCTTCCGGTATATTATACTCCTTGCCTTTTAAAGTATCCTCAATAACCATATATGCTTCCGAGTCTTTATCAAACGCTTCAAAAAGCAGGCTTTTATTTAAGGTAAAATAATTTCTACTCCGCAGCCAGTCTATATGAGCTTCATCCCAGCAAGCATGTACCACTCGTAGATCTTTCAAATCTAAAAACAATGGAAGGGTATAAAACCAATCCAGGTAAGCTTGCCATTCAGCAGGATAATCAGCAAACTGATCTAGGGTAGCCTTGTGCTGATTGGCATGCATAGCATTGTGTGGGCGCAAATAAGCCCCATCTGCGGCTGCTGTTGCATAAGCCACCGCATTGTATTCATGATTGCCCATCAGAGCTATAGCGGCCCCTGAATCCACCATACCCTTCACAAGATCCAGCGTTTCCTTAATCTCAGGCCCACGGTCAATATAATCTCCTACAAAAATTACTTTACGCTCCGGGTGTTTCCAAACAGCCCCTGTTTTTGAATAACCAAGTTTTAAAAGCAGCTGTTGGAGCTTTGAGCAATAGCCATGTATGTCGCCAATGATATCGTACATTCAATAGGGTTTAATAAAAGCAAAATTAATAGAATTTTATAAAAAGGGAAATTTTAAGATAATAGGGATTTTATTGTTGCTACTCACATGGGTATATTTTATCCTTTCCTTTAAACAGCTTTCTCCCTGTCGGAAAATAATTACAAACCCCTCCCTACGTCGATGCACATTCCTCTTGGGGAAACTTAGCCAAATAGCAGCATTGAAATATAGGTCAACCTATTCCTCCTCCCCCAATTCCTGTAATAATTTATCCGGCAATTGTTTTTGTGCATTGGCCCCCATCTTCTTTAACTCTTCTACCTTGCCGGTTATATTACCCCGACCGGATGTGAGTTGTTTATGAGCATTGTCGTAGATCGTACCGGCTTCGGTTAAACGCTTTCCGATCAGTTCAAAATTATCGATGAACCCTGCAAACTTATCATACAAACTTCCGGCCTTGTTGGCAATCTCAATGGCATTGCGGTTTTGCTGCTCCACTTTCCAGAGATCGGCAACAATTTTTAAAACGGCAAAAAGATTCGTAGGGCTTACCAGTAAAATATTTTTATCATACGCATATTTCCAAAGCTGTACATCTGTTTTAAGGGCTTCTAAAAATGCCGGCTCAATGGGTATAAAAAGCAATACATAATCCAGTGCCGATGCATACCGTGGATAGTTCTTTTTGCTGAGGCCGTCAATATGCTGGCGAATGCTTTTGATATGTTCCAACAACAGGCGCTTTTGTTCAGTTATATCAGCCTGTGCCACCGATTCATCCCAAGCTATTAAAGAAACTTTACTGTCAATGATCACTTTTCGCTGATCGGGATATACAATAATCACATCGGGTTGAAGCCCCTTGCCATTTTCATCTTTAATTACATTACCTACATTGTCCCGAATAAACTCCTGCAAAAAATACTCCCTGTTTTTAGTCAGGCCTGTATTTTCCAA
This sequence comes from Chitinophagaceae bacterium, assembly GCA_947504605.1. Classification (GTDB taxonomy): domain Bacteria; phylum Bacteroidota; class Bacteroidia; order Chitinophagales; family Chitinophagaceae; genus Ferruginibacter. Next base: position 3,666 of record CANNJE010000018.1, on the reverse strand, counting down.
AATACTTTCTAAGATCATTTCACCCCAGTTGCCCTGCATTTTGTTATTGCCTTTTAATGCAGAAGTAAGGTTATTGGCTTCAAGGCTCACCTGCTGTGTCATACTAATCAGCCGCTCCACTTCCTTGCCCAATGAAAATCGTTCTTTCGATTCCTTGTCATAAGTATCTTCTACTTTTTGTTTAAAATCTACCAACTGCGTTTTTAATGGCGTAAGAATGGCACTCATGTTTTGCTCATTTACTTCTGTAAATTTCTTTGCCTTTTCGTCCAGCAGGGTTTGGGCAAGGTTGCGAAACTCTGCCTGAAATTTCTGACCGATATTATTTAATTCTTCCTTTTGCTGTTCCAGTTTTTCTTCGGTATTTTTCACCGTTGCCCTTGCAGTACTTAACTGGTTTTGCGACAACTGGTAATCCTGTTGCAGCAAACCATACAACCGGTTTTGCTCATCCAGAAAGCTGTTGCGACTTTCAGCAGTAGCAGCTCTCTGAAGCAGGGTATCCTTATCTGTCTGCAGGGTATTCCGCTCTGCCAGCAGTTGATTAAATGCCAATTGTTGCTGCTGAAGCTTTTCCTCTAGCGGCAAATATTTTTGTTGCAATTGATTCCGAAAATAAAGCCAGCAAATTAAACCCGAAAGAATGACACCGGCAGCACTGGCAAAAAGAAGTTGGTTCATGTAAATATATTTTAGGGCAAACAAAATGGTCCTTAACCGTTTTTACAAAATGCTTTATTAAAAGCTTTATGTAAAAATAGTCTTTAAAATTCTCCTATTAAAGATACGGGTAACAGAAGGTAAAGGAAAAAAGATGGAATCAAATTAATTCATTCTTTGTGCTGCCTTATTCTGCATGATACAGCAGTTCCTTTTTTTTCGGGAAAACAAATTACCAGAAACGATAGACGGTTCCTAAGAAAGATTATTCCATTTTAAATCGAATTCCTTCACAACTGACAGTATTTCAAGGAAGCGGTAAAGAAAATAATTCACCACAAAATATAAAATAGATAGGCACAATTAAAATACAGATTTTGAGCTGCTGAATTTTGCAACATAAAATCAGGAGATAATAATATAGTATTGACTTTTGAAACTCAGCCCTTAGCTGCCATTGATTGTATAAATATATATTATTGATAAATTCTTCTGATTAGACCTGGCTTCTGAGCACCCCCAATTCCAGCCCTCTTAATTCAGCCAAACCACGCAATCTGCCAATGGCTGAATATCCAGGGTTGCTATTCTTGTGAAGATCATCAAGCATCTGATGGCCATGATCCGGACGCATAGGGATAGAGGTATTCCTGCTTTTCATCAAAAGCACCATTTCTTTCATCACGGCATACATGTCTACATCTCCTTCCAGGTGGTTGTCTTCATAAAAATCTCCTTGCTCATTTCTTTTGGTACTTCTCAAATGAAAGAAATGGATGCGGTCTGCAAACTGTCTTACCATTGCGGGAAGGTCATTATCAGGTCGCACACCAAATGAACCGGTGCAAAAACAAAGTCCGTTATTCAAAGAAGGTACTGCTTCAATCAATGCATCTATATCTGCGGCAGTACTTACAACTCTGGGTAAGCCCAATATAGCATATGGTGGATCGTCAGGATGAATGACCATTTTTACTCCACAAGCAGCTGCCACCGGAATGATTTGTTTCAGAAAATAAATAAGGTGGCTTCTCAACATGGCTGCATCAATCCCCTCATAAGTATCCAATGCTTCCTGAAATTGATTCATCGTAAAACTTTCCTCACTACCCGGAAGCCCCTTGATGATGTTTCTTTGGATCAATAGTTTTTCCTCCTCATTCATGGTTTCGAACCTTTCCTTTGCCCTTGCAATTTCTACTGCGGTATAATCCTTTTCTGCATTTTTACGCTTGAGCATATACAGGTCAAATGCTATAAAGGCTGAACGCTCAAACAGCAAAGCCAGGGAACCATCAGGCATAGGATAAGCCAAATCAGTTCTTGTCCAATCCATCACCGGCATAAAATTATAAGTAACTGTTTTAATACCACAATCGCCTAAATTTTTTATAGTTGATTTATATTTGTCAATATAAAGCTCAAAACCCGGAGCTTGTGTTTTAATAGCTTCATGAACAGGCACACTTTCTACAACTTCCCAGTTTAATCCCGCCGCTTCTACTTCAGACTTTCTTATATTTATTTCCTCTAAAGTCCAAACCTCCCCATTCTTAATATGATGCAATGCTGTAACCACCCCGGTGCAACCCGCCTGCCGGATGTCGGAGAGACTAACAGGGTCATTGGGACCATACCAACGCATGGTTTGAATCATTTGATTATTATTGTTCATTTATTTTTTTTATCTGAAATCCAATTATGCAATTTCCTGATGCTTTTATTGATAATTTTTATACCCCGCTAAAGGCATTAAAACCACCATCAACGGTAATAATAGTGCCATTTACAAATTGTGAAGCATCGCTCAGTAACCATACCAAAGCTCCTTTAAGTTCATCTGCATGCCCCAATCTTTTAAAAGGAGTATGCTGTACAATCAGTTCTCCCCGTTCGGTATAACTTCCGTTAGTGTTGGTTAATAAAGTTCTGTTTTGCTCTGTTAAAAAAAAACCTGGCATGATGGCATTCATGCGGAGTGCATCTCCAAAACGGTTGGCCAATTCAACTGCCATCCAACGGGTATAACAATCTACAGAAGCCTTTGCCAAACTATAACCCAATACCCTTGTCAATGTCCTAGAGGAACTTACAGAAGAAATATTTACGATACTCCCCTTTTTATTTTTTGCAATGGATCTACCAAAAATTTGTGTGGTTAATAAAGTTCCCCATAAATTCAACTTCATTACTTTATCCATTGCATTTAAGTCTATCGAAAAAATATCCGAATCCGGTTGCACAACTGCTTCAGGAATATTTCCACCGGCGCCGTTTACCAATCCATCTATTCGTCCAAAACAGGAAAGCATTTCTTCATTCGCCTGAATCAACTCTTCCTCCCTTGTAATATCTGCAACCAATGCAATGGCATTTCCTCCCGCTGCTATCACAGCATGCGCTCTTTCCTCTGCCAGCATTTTATTTCTTCCTAAAATCCCAATATTACCCCCTGCGGAAGCAATTGCCTCTACAAAACTTTTACCTAAAACACCGGTACCCCCGGTCACAATAAAAGATTTATTTTTTAGTGAGAACGAATCTGACATTTTATTTGTCTTTTTATTTTAAATATTGATTGTTATATAAAATCAGACTCACAGGATACCTTCCTTTTTAAGTTTGATACAGTTCATTGAGTTCCTTTTAATTTTTATGCTATTTCATTTTTTTTCTGACACGAATATCTTCACTAGAACTGCCCACCACAATTCAAAAATCCGGCAAAAAATGGAATAAACCTTAAAAATAATATATTTTTCGCCGTTACAGGTGTTCGCCGTTTCGCCGTTGCAGCTGTTATCACTACCGCCGTGGTTCGTGTCTCCAACCGCCGTGGTTCGTGTCTCCACGAAACACCTTTCGCCGTTGTAGGTGTTGTCTTGTCCTAAAATAGGTTTACACAAATACAATGTAAATGTATACACAACAAGACGTCGTTCGAAGGACTTTTTACAGTCAAGAACTAAAGCATTTGATTTGCAAAGACCATATTGATAATGGACT
>CANNJE010000017.1 GCA_947504605.1 Chitinophagaceae bacterium | reverse complement strand
CCTCATCTGAAATTCTTTTATGGGGATGGGTTTGAGGGGTTGCCTACTTATGCTCCTTTTGATAAAGTGATTGTTACTGCAGCAGCGCCTTTTATTCCTCCGAAGTTGATTCAGCAAATGAAGGTTGGTGGTTTGATGATCATACCGGTGGATGAAGGAGATCAGCAGCGTATGTTAAGGCTTACCAAAAATGAAGATGGCAGTTACAGCGAAGAAGTGTTTGAGAACTTTAGTTTTGTGCCGATGCTGAAAGGAAGGAACGGGTAAAATAGTTCAAAGTCGACAGTTCATAGTTGGGAGTGAGGTAGGAGGGGTTAATTGTATATAGCAACTTAACTTATAAAAAGGGAATGCTTTCTTTCCTAGTATTTATATTTCTATTCCGATTTTTTTCATCAAAATAGATGCATTTAGGCTGGTACAAACACCGGGTTTTAATTTGTAGTCGAAATAGAGTTCTTCATTGTTGACCTGCACATCAAAATGGTAATTAAATATATTTTGGGTGAAATTGGTTTGTAGAGCAGCCAGGTCTACATCATGTGTTGCGAGTATTGCTACCGCATCCTGTTTGATGAGTTGTTTGATGAGTGCTTCGGAGCCTGTATGCCTGTCGAGTGAATTGGTGCCTCTTAAAATCTCGTCGAGCAGGATAAAAACATTTTCCTTGTTGTTTACCTTATCAATAACTGTTTTTAATTTTTTTAATTCTGCGTAAAAGGTACTGGTGCTTTCTTCGAGGTTATCTGATATGCGCATACTGCTGATGAGTTGTACGGGCGACATCGTAAAATAATTGGCACAAACCGGAGCGCCCGCCATGGCCAGTATTACATTGATACCTGTGCTGCGCAGGTAGGTACTTTTGCCGGCCATATTGCTGCCCGTAACCAGCATGATGGATGCTTTGTGATCGATTTTTATAAAATTATTGACCCGTTTATCTTCGGCCAACAATGGGTGGCCAAGGTTATTGGCTTCGATGGAAAAATGTTCTGTTGTAAGGGTTGGGAAAACCCAGCCGGGATTGTTAAAATGAATAACTGCGAAACTGATTAAGGCTTCATAAATGCCCAATGCATCAAACCAATGACCTACACCGGTGGCGTTTTCTTTTTTCCATTTTTCGAGTTGCAGCATTTGCTGCAAATTCCAGAGGAATAATAAATTCAATGGAAAAACGAGTACGATGTTGAACCGTACATCCAGGCGGTCTACTATTTTTTTGAGTGCTTGTATTTTTTGTGATGCTGTGGTATGTTCCTGTTTAAATTGCTGTTGTAAGTCTTTTAATAAAGGGGAATTAAAATTTTCTTTTTCAATGGTTGCAATGCTTTGGGACAAGGTATCGAGTTCGTCTGCCATTTTAGAAAGTCGGTTGTGTAGGTGGCCGATCTTTTTTTCTTGCGGCAATGCAATCAATGTCATTAGCAGCATTGTACTATAAAATACATTTATTGGGAAAAAGCCAAGGATGGTTCCGATTGTAATGCTAATACTTAAAAGGGGTAATACATACTTCAACCATTGCCAGTGTTTAAACCTGCTGTAGGTTGCGGGTTCGTTTAACCAATGTTGCAGTCGTTCTTTTGTATCGATGCGGATGGCATTTTCTTTTCCATGAGCCTGTAAGTGTTGTGCCCAAGTTATTTTTTGGCTGAGTTCTTTAACGGCTTCCTGCCTTAAAGGTATTTCGTTTGCAGTTGCAGGTTGCAGTAGCCATTGGGCCAGTTGCCAGGATCCCATTTCGGAAACGGTTCTGTTAAAAAACTGAAATAAGGATGCATGGCCAAATATATCCATGTCGTTGGCATAAAAATGTTCTTTGGGTATATGCTGACTTCCACCATCAAATTGGAAGTAATGATGTTCCAGCGCATCTAGTTCAGCCTTGTTAATGCGTAATAGTTGAGCAGTATGTGCTATGGCTTCTTTATTGGCAATATCTCTGTACAGTAATTGGATAAAACATACGATTAAGAGGAGGGCAGCTGCAATACTATAGAGCCATCCAAAAGGACTTAGAAAATACAAGGCAGCAATAATGGACAAAGTATTAGCAAGGCGCAGCCAGGCAAAGTTGTTTTTTTTCTTCAATAAATTCTTTTGTTGCGCCTCTAATTGTTGGGTTTGTTTTATATAGAAATCCTTTGCTGCCATTTGCTGTAATTAGAACGGCAATTTATGAATAATAGGGGAAAGAAGGAGGAGCTCTTTTAAAAGATTCATAGCCATTCAATAGGCAGGGGTAGGGGCATTTATACAGATCATAAGCCCGTTTAGGGAAAATCAAATCTGTTAAAATAAATATATTTCCATTGATGCGGTTCCTGCCAACAATAGTTTTCGTAAATTTGCCGACTGTCTTGGTTTGAAGGTTAAGCGTTTACCGTTTTGAATGTTGGCTTTTGGACTCTGATAATTTGGGGCCGTTTTGGTTTTGACAGCAAAGTTCTTTGCAGGTGTAAGCATGTAGTGCGTTGCGTAATTAGCACTTTAATCTGAATACGAAACTTTTAAATGGCAATACTCAGTATGCCATGGCTGCCTAATTATTAATTAGACAGTCATTAGGGCCGCCGTACAGGATTTCCTGTTTCCAAGTGCCGCTGCCGACTCAAAAAAAATACAGGATGCTGCGATCGAATGAAGTGACGATTGCTTAAGATTATTCTTCTAAGGAGAAAGTTGGTTTGTTATGTTCCTGCCTTTTCCCGACAATTAATACATAAATAAACATGTAGAAAGCTTGTGGCGAATTTGTTTGGACACCGGTTCGAGTCCGGTCGGCTCCACTTACACTTTTAGTGAATAAGCCCTTCTTAATGAAGGGCTTATTTATTAATTCCATTTCATCTTACAAAATCAACTAGGCATTACGGGTACGATCCCCTATCTCCGTTGTATTTAACAACTAATGGTTTGAAAAAGAAAGGATAGATGCGTTTCTATTTAATTGAATATTGCCAATAAGCAGGTGCATGCCAGTGGCGGTTATAAATTCAAGTAATTGCAGGAAAGTGTTTATCTGCGAATATAAAATATTATATTCGCAGTAGTTTTTATACCACAATACAAAGTCATGGACATCCAGAAATTCAAAGCGGGTACTTTAAAAAAGCAGTATGGTTATAGTAGTTTCTCCCCCAGTTTGATCAATCATAGTTGGCTTGTAAATGATGCAAAAATAAATAACCTGCTTAGCAATGCAGACAGGAAATTGGGGGAACTCAATGCTTTCTCCATGCTGATACCCGATGTAGATTTTTTTATAAAAATGCATATTACTAAAGAAGCTACCAAAAGCAGCCGCATTGAGGGTACGCAAACCAGTATGGAAGAGGCCCTGCAAAGTGAAGCATATATAAATCCCGAAAAAATAGATGACTGGCATGAGGTGCACAATTATATTAAGGCAATGAACTTTGCTATTGCACAATTAGATAAGCTGCCGGTAAGTAACCGTTTGCTTAAGCAAACACATAAGAAGCTATTGCAAGGGGTAAGGGGCAGGCATAAGTTGCCTGGTGATTTCAGAACAAGTCAAAACTGGATTGGTGGAGCTTCACTGAAAGATGCCGCTTTTATTCCACCACATCATGATGAAGTGCCGGACCTGATGAGCGACCTTGAAAAATTTATTAATAATGATGACCTTCATGTTCCCCCACTTATTCGTATCGCTTTAGCACATTATCAGTTTGAAACCATTCACCCTTTTTTAGATGGTAATGGCAGGCTGGGCAGATTATTGATTACTCTGTATCTCGTGAGTAATAAAATCATCAGCAAACCGGCTTTATACCTTTCAGATTTCTTTGAAAGAAATAGAAGACTCTATTATGAAAATCTTACAGGAGTAAGAACCAAAAACAATGTGGCCAAATGGCTTAGTTTCTTTTTGGTAGGTGTTGTGGAAACGGCTCAAAACTCTATTGAAACATTCAACGCCATCATCAAATTGAGGCAGGTAGTGGAAGAAAAGAAAATTATAACATTGGGTAAACGGGTTCCGCTGGCATTAGCATTAATACGTTACTTATATAGCAAACCTATTGTAGATGCAAATGAAGTTGCAATAGCTTTGGAAGTAAATATTTCAACGGCACACAGACTGATACAGGATTTTGAAAATTTGAAAATATTGGTTGAACAAACTGGTTATAAGCGGAATAGGGTTTTTGTATTTGAAGCTTACATCAAACTATTTAAATAATATCATTTTTTATTTAGGGAGGTTTATGCTGCTACTAAATCTGTTTTTACTTTTCATTGCTTGCTGTAAAACTAAGTTCGGTACTGGCTTCTCCATTCATATGGGATTGTCTGAAACCTACGAATGCAGGATTCTCTTTTTGCGCACACATTTGTAGCAGGAGTTGCAGGGATAAGATTCCTTTTTTTGGGTTGAGTTGATACCATTGCTTTTAAATGATTTGCGCTGGTTTTTCAGCTACAAGGAAAATATTCGTATTTTCATTTTAACTAAATCACGATTGCTGTATCATGCTTACCATTTTTGTAAATCCAAATGCAGGGAAAGGAAAGGCTTTAAAAATAGCTGCTGTGTTGGAAATATCCCTGGCAGAAAAACAAATCCCCTTTACGGTATATAGCCAAAGCTGGCCTGATAATTTAGAGCAATGTAGTGAAGCTTGGATTGTAGGCGGGGATGGTACCTTAAACTATTTTATCAATAAATATCAATCAGTCAATATACCGTTAGCTATTTTTAAGGGAGGAACCGGTAATGATTTTGCGTGGCAATTATACGGAACTGTTTCGCTTCAGCAACAAATAGAGATGGTATTGGCATCAAAAAGTAAACAGGTTGATGCAGGTATTTGTAATGGCAAATTATTTGTAAATTCCGTGGGTATTGGTTTTGATGGCGATGTGCTAAAGTCTATGGGAATGATCAGAAAACTCGGTCACCATTTAGGTTATCTATTAATTGTTATTAAAAAGATTTTCAGTTTCCGTGAATTTGAATTTAAGATTGAAGCCAATGGGCATCGTTTGGATAATAAATATTTACTTGTAAATATTGCCAACGCCCCCAGAACCGGTGGTGGTTTTATGGTTTCTCCGGCGGCAAAAATTGATGATGGCCATTTAGACCTGGTATTATGTAAGCCTTTGTCTGTTCTAAAAAGGCTTTTGTATTTACCAAAAATTGAAAAAGGGAAACATTTGATTTTACCCTTTATTATTCATGAAAAGGTAAAAACAGTTACGATATCCTGCGATCAGGAAAAGTATGGACAACTTGACGGAGAATTGATTGGAGCTCAACAGTTTCATATAAAAATATTGCCTGCTTATTTTCTGTTTAAATATTGATCTGGTTTTAAATGCAGCACCTCTTCATTTTAAAATATTATTTTAAAATAGTGGATTGCAATGGGGCAAGTTGTTGAAAGTAATTTCGATTTGTTTTAATCAATAGCCTTCCTGATCTGATTGTTGTTAAACAATTCCAGGATGAGTTTACTAAAAAGGTCATCACTCATTTTTTGCATTGTTTTTATATTTACAGCAAGGTCTTTTTTAAATTCAAGGATATCTTTAGCATGGGCGTTGGCAATTATATTTTCTTTTTTATCAAAAATGTTTAATTCGAAATCGCCAATTGACTGGTAATGAATATTTGAAAATCCAGGTACTGCATCGTTTTTCCATTTATGAATAGTAAATAACAATAACAAATCATACTCAGAATTTTGCAATGCTTTTAATGCCTTCGTAATTGAATCTGCATGTGCTAATGTGATTACAATAGATTGTTGCGTTTGTTTGCTAATAGCATTGCTTACCGATTTAGCAAAATCTTGCGCAAGCGTATTGCCGCTTTGAGTATTTATATTATAAGGAATCTGTAATGTAGCATTTAAATGTCCTGAAAAGGAAGGGTTTTCCTTTCCGTTTACAATTTCCTCCCTTTGATCATAGAATGTTACGACTATACTTTTCGAAGGTTTGTATAAAAGGAGTGTGTTTTCATTCTGATAGGATATTTTTCTTCCTACAGCACAACTTGTGAGTAAAAAAACTAATGAAAAGTAAATTAAATAATTGAAGTTTTTCATTGCCGTAAATTTTATTCGTTTTGGGAATGTAGGATAGCGCTTAATTTTTTAAACAGAAGCACGGTATTTTATAATTACCGTGCTTCTGAACCTATTTAAACCATTTTAGAATCTGATTCCAATTCCAATAGTAAAGTTTACAATTCCCATTTTTTGTTGAACTTCTTCTTTAATAGAATCTCCATTGGATCCTATTAGATAGGTAGTTTTAGGATTAGTATAAGTGTAGTCAAGGTTGCTGATAAAACAAGCATTGGGAGAGAAATTATAACGCAAGTTTGTACCAATTTGCCAGGTAAATGCTGTAGCCCAATTTTCTTTGGAAGAAACTAAATTTTCTACACTTATTAATGGGAAATTTACATTACTGGCACCGCCTAATACTTTGAAGTCTAATTTTACTTTATCAGAGATTGGTGCAGTAACTATTGGCCCTATCAGTATTCCATAATACTGCCAGTGGTCTGCTTTAAGTGTTGGGTCAATTTGATGGATACCATCCATGTCTAATTGATGCCTAGCATACATCATTGATAGCGCCAGTCCAAAATTTTCAGTAGCCTGGTAGCCAAAGTTCAAGTTTAGGTTGTAACCAGTTTTGGCAAAGCCAGCTTCGTCATTTGTTTCAGTTAGTTTTGAGTCACCGAATTGACCAATCGGGAAGGAAGGTCCACCAGTGAATGCAACAAAAAACTTATTCTCTTTTTGTACTTCATTTTCCTGAGCACTGACTGTTAAACTAGTCAGGAAAAATATACTAAGAAATCCAATTATCTTTTTCATAAAAATTATTTTATGGTGAGGATTAATTTATCGGGATAAAATTAAATAACTCATTACCTGTTTTTGATGATTGTGAATATGGAAAGCTTTGATAATGGTCATCGGTTAATTTTAAGGAAATGTAAAAGTTGAATCCTTTTTTCTTTTTTTTTGTTAGGTAAAAATGCCATGTGTATTAAACGTGCGCCCCTTGATAAGCTTCATCCATTATCGCACTATACATCTCCAATACGGTTGAAAAGTTGTTCTAGATAAGAAGTAATATGAACGGGGTAAAGTCCATTCTTTTATACTGCTAACAACTTCATTTTCATTTAAAGTAGTGTTTTCAGCAGAATATTGTCGCATACTTTATAATTTGGTTATACTGGTTTATAAATATTACATAGGGTTTCAATTAGTATGTTACTCAGGCGAATCAAGTTTATCTGTTATGCTTTAGCAATGAGCACTATTACACAATTCAGTGATGATGGTCATCATTAATAGTTTACCAGCCCGATAAATTTGTATCATTAAAACATACAATCATGGGAACTAATAATTCAGATATTATTACATTACGTAATCTGCTGGACTATGATGCCAGTAGGTTTACTAGTGCTGAAGCGCAGTTGAAAACTGTTTTAGTGGAATGGATAAATGAATCAGGCTCTCTGAAACTAAAAACAGTGATGCAAAAGTATCTTGACTTTGTATTGCAGCATATTGTAAAATTTGAAAATTATTTTGCAGCTGAAAATATTCAGTCCATGAGCCATCAAAACAGGGTAATGTTTGCTTTAATCGAAGATTCAAAAGAAAAAATCGGAATCTGCAACGAACCTGCGACAAAGGATGCCTGTATATTGGCCTGTATACAGCGGGTAAATCATTTCAAAATTAGTATCTATGGAACTGCCGCTTCATTTGCCAATACATTGGGTATGGAAAAAGCTGCCTCAATATTTCATGAAGCAGAGGTAAATGAAAAACAAATTGATGATAGACTTTCCCAGTTGGCAGAACATGAAATTAATTTAATGGCAAGATCAACGGTTGTTTTGGAAGAATAATTAAGCATATTAAACAGGTTCGATTGCAATTTTAGGCATATCGTTTTTTTGCATAATTATAATCCCCAAAAAGTTGAATACTAGCAGGGCCTATCATCAATTTGATAGAAGGGAAAACTGAAGTAGGTTTCAATACTTGCATCCAATTGGTTTTAAAATATTTTATAAGACATTAGAAATAAATTAAATGATGATCGGAGAATTAAATGAAACCCAGACAAAGAATTTATTAAGTAGCCAGGTGATGGGAAGGTTGGCCTGTTCTTACAAACGCCAGCCTTATATTGTTCCTATTACTTTTACTTATGATGGTATAGATATTTACGGGCAGACCCATGAGGATGAAAAGTTAAAAATATTTAGAAAAAATCCAAATGTGTGTTTTGAGGTAGATTTGATTACAGATATATCCAGTTGGCAAAGTGTACTGGTATTTGGTGAATTTGAAGAGATTGCCAGCAGCCTGGAAAATAAAGTCAGAGCTATTCTATGTAACCGTGTATTTTCACTTCGTACTACTAATGTGATTCATAAATATGGGCATGAACTTACAACAAAAATAGAGGAAAGTAATTGGGTAAAGCCTGTATTCTTTAGAATTAAGATAAATAAATTAATGGGGTATTTTCAAAAACATTAAAAATTACCCTCGTGTTTTTTTTCTGATCCAAAACTGTGTATTCCTATAATTCAGGAGGCAGCAGGGGGATTGGTTTTCAATTTGACTTGGAGAAAAAACACCGAAAAAAAATAATACAATATAGTATTGACTAATTTATTGTATAGTGAATGATAACAATCAGCAAAATTTCAACGGTAATCATTTTTGTAAACCTGATGTTGCTATTAAATTTGTGGTATTCAAATTATGGTAAAAGGCAGCTGAGAAGAAGGTCAGATATACTTGTTTAAACAACAATAAACTGAGTATCTTATACACAGCATAAAAACTGTAATCTTAGTAATGATGATTACCGGTATTTGATAAGCGCATACAGAATATAGGTCGTAAATGACCAAAAACTGTATAATGAGTGAAAAGGCGGGTTCGGGCGAGCCTGCCTTTTTTATACAAAATATTGGTTTCAATAAAGATTTTCCAGTGCTAGTGAACATTTTAATTAACTAGTTTTTGTAACTTTATTTTTTATGACTGCCTTAAAAGTAAAAACTAGTTTGCCGCCGTATATTGCTGCCATCGGTGCTTCTGCCGGAGGTTTGGAAGCCTTACAAAAATTGCTATCGCATTTACCTGAAGAATTCAATAATGTTGCGATGGTAATTGTACAGCATTTAAGTCCCAATTATAAAAGTATGTTGGTGCAAATGCTTAGCACTAAGACAAGTCTTAAAGTGATTGAAGTTAAGAATACAGTTCAGGTAAAAGCCTCCACTATATACATCACACCACCTGATCGGGAGATCAATATTAAAAAAGGAAAATTATACCTCTCAAAATCTACCGGGGAGCATGGTCCAAGACCATCCATAGACAGTTTGTTTGCTTCGCTTGCTGCAGATCAAAATTCAAGGGCAATAGGAGTTATTCTTTCGGGTACCGGTTCTGACGGAGCCGCCGGGATAAAAGCAATTAAAAGAGCCGGGGGTTTCACTTTGGTTCAGGATCCCAAATCTGCAAAGTACAATAGCATGCCATTGGCTTCTATAGACAGTGGTATGATAGATTTTGTTCTGACACCTGAAAATATTGGAGCACAGTTAAAATCAATTGCCGGTGGCGGTAAAAACAAACCCGTAGTGCAATCAGCTGCCGAAATCCGGGATGCTGGCTATCAGGAAATAATTGAACTGCTATCAAGCGAAACAGGGACAGATTTTACCAACTATAAACACAATACTTTATACCGGCGGATAACCAAACGTTTGGCCGAATTAAAGTTGGATACTACCAGGCAGTACTTGAAATACCTTAAAAAAAATCCGGGAGAATTTGAAGAATTGTATAAAAATGTGTTGATTGGGGTTACTTCTTTTTTTAGAGATATTGCAGTATTCAAGGCACTTGAAAAAAAACTATCAGAGCTTATTGATTCCAAAACAGGAACAGAAGCTTTGCGTGTATGGGTAGCAGGTTGTGCTACAGGTGAAGAAGCATATACCATTGGGATTATATTAGCCTCTTTATTAAAAAAGAAAAACAAGGTAATACCCATTCAGATATTTGCTACCGATATTAATGAACAGGCAATCAGTTTTGCACGCAAAGGGGTTTATCAGCAAAAATCATTAAATGGGCTGCCTGCTGAAATTATAAAAAATTATTTTGTAAGGCATAATGGATTTTCTGAAGTGGGTAAAAGTATACGGTCTATGATCTTGTTTTCAAAACACGATCTTACTCACAACCCTCCCTTTTTAAAATTGGATTTAATTGTTTGCCGAAATTTGCTCATCTATTTTAATACAAGGTTACAGGAATATGTCTTTCCTGTATTTTATTCTGCGTTGCAGCCTAATGGCTATTTATTATTGGGTAAGTCTGAAACGATAGGTCATTTTAATAATCTTTTTTCCACTATCAACAGGGAGTCTAAACTTTATCAGCGAAAAGCAGGCACTTCTCTTAAAAGCATCAGGTATACGCCTGTAAAGTTGAAGCCGTTAAAAACTCAGAATACACATCAATACGACTTTTCTATCACCGAAATGGTGAAAGAAACCATTTATAAACTCTACGAACACCCTAATGTTGTCATCAACGATATGATGGATATTCAGGAAATAAGCGGGGACGTGAGCAAGTATTTGGGGTTGAAGCAGGGGCAAATGAATGCGAACCTTGTAAAAATGGCACACAAGGATCTGAAAATCGACTTGCGTTCACTTATTAGTAAATGTATAAAAGAAAATAAAGAGGCAAAAGGCAGTGTAAGGGATATAAGTGAAGATGAACATGAAAATTTTGTTAGGGTTACGGTACGTCCATTGCTTTATTCTGTAAAGCCCAATGATTTTTATTTGGTTGTTTTTGAAGATATAAAAAAAGAAAACAGGAAAACAACAAGGTTGCCTCTGCCAATAGGAAAGGATGACGCCAGGCGTATTAAAGAGCTGGAACTGGAACTGGAAGCTACCAAAGATGATTTGCAGGGGTTTGTAGAAAGGTTGGAAATATCTAATTCGGAATTGCAGTCGCTCAATGAAGAAATGCAATCTACCAATGAGGAATTCAAGATTTCCAATGAGGAACTTGAGACTTCGAATGAAGAATTACAATCTACCAATGAAGAAATTAATATTGCTTATAATGAATTAAAACTGGCCAATGAAAAGCTTGAAAAGCAAGAAGAGCTTTTGAGTAGATCTGAAGCCAATGTCACTGCCATGTTGGGCAATACGATGCAGGCATTTGTTCTTATTGGTAAAAATTACGATGTTATTTCTTTTAATAAAGTAGCCCTTCAAATGCTGAAAAATTATTTCGGCATTCTTGTTTCTGCCGGGGAAAGTTTTCAGGAATTACTTTCCAGAAAAGAATTTGAAGTGTTTGCCGGGGACTTTGAAAATGCACTTAAAGGAAAAGTGGTTGCATCAGAACGAAGAATTTTAGGTATAAATGGCAAACCTTATTTTCTTTATTTCACTTTTACACCAGTCTTGAATGGCAATAAGGAGCCTGAATGTATATCCTTCAGTATTTTAGATATTACTGAACTCAATACAACAAAAACTGAATTGCTAAAGTCGAAAAAAATAATGGATTCGGTTTTTCATACTGCTGATATTGGGATTGCATTACTAGATAAGAATGGCCTAATAATAAAAGTAAATGACGGGTTAAATAAATTATTGAAATATCAGACAAACGAATTAATTGGTAAACCCTATTCGAAAATTATAGCAAGTCAGGGTAAAAATTCAAACAAGGTTTTACCACAAAAATTGCTTGTAGAAGAATTAAATGAAATTGAAGAACAGTTGGTTTGTAAAAATGGTAGTGTAATAGACTGTTTTATTACCACGAAATTATTTACGGATGAAGTGGGGGATCAATATCTTGTAAAAACCATCCGTGATATTTCTGAAAGTAAAAAATACAAAGATTTGCTGCAGGAAGCCGAAAGGGCGGTTCATATGGGAGGATATGAACTGGATGTAGTTTCAAAAAAATTGATTTTTACTGATGAGTTGTATAATATAGTTGAAATAAAAAAAGACTTTCCTATAGAGGTTAAAAACTTACTACCCCTTCTAACCAAGGATTCAAAAATTCGAATCAGAAAATTAAAAAATGAAGCGTTGTTATTGGGTAAAGGTTTTGATACAGAACTAGAACTGCAAATTCCACATAAGAATAATAAGTGGATAAGGTGCACCTGTACTGTTAAAATGTTTAATTCAAAAGTGGTTAAGCTTGTAGGGACCGTTCAAGATATTACATTGGCAAAGCAGGCTGAATTTCAGTTACATCGTTTATCGTTGGTTGCAAGCAAAACAAACAATGCCGTAATTATTACGGATGCTGCGGGTAAAATAGAGTGGGTGAATAATAGTTTTATCCGAATGACCGGTTATAAAATGATGGAGTTGAAAGGGGAAAAACCGGGGAAAATTTTGCAGGGAGCGGGTACCAGTAAGGATATAATCAAAAAAATAAGTCAACGTTTAAAAAAACATCTGCCTGTAACAGAAGTATTAAAAAATTATCGAAAAGATGGTACTACATTTTGGATAAATATGGATATTACACCTGTGATTAAAGATGGTAAACTTGTTAATTTTATAGGGTTGGGTGTAGATATTACAGAACTCTTAGAAGCAAAAGAATCACAAAAAGAAAAAGAAACCCTTGAACGCCAGCAACAGTTCTTTAATGCCATTGCTAAAAATTTTCCGGATGGAATCATCGGGGTGTTGGATAGGCAATATAAATATGTTTTTGCAGGAGGTTCCGAGATTAAAAAATTAGGGTTAACTCCGGAACATTTAATAGGGGAACCGATTTTTGATCAGTTGTCTGAAAAAAGTAATTCAGCGGTTTTACCATTTTTGGAGAAAACATTTCAGGGTCAAAATATGCTTTTTGAAGAAACCCTAAATGGGAATACCTATAGTATCAATGCTGTCCCTCTGTTTTCAAACGAAACTGAGGTGGTACAAATTTTGGTAGTTCTACATAATATTACAAATCGTAAAAAGACTGAAGAGCATTTATGGCAGGCGCTTTCAAAGCAAAAAGAACTGAATGAATTAAAATCAAAATTTGTATCTCTGGCATCCCACGAATTTAGGACACCCCTAAGTGGTATTTTATCGTCGGCCTACCTAGTTTCAAAATATAGTAGCCTGCACGAAGATGAAAAAATTCAGAAGCATATTGGAAAAATAACAGATTCAGTCATTTCTCTTACAGATATTCTTAATGATTTTTTATCTATTGGTAAAATAGACGAGGGGAAATTGATAAATAATGCGGTAGCATTTAATATTGTTGAGTTTTGCGAAAAACTATCAGAAGAATTACAATTAACTTTAAAAAAGGGGCAGGAAATTGTTTACAAACATAAGGGCGATCAAAAAATTGTATCTCAGGATAAACAGCATTTAAAGCATGTAATTACGAATCTTATTTCCAATGCCAGTAAATATTCTGATGAGGAAAAGCGGATTTGGTTGACATCTGAATGTAGTAATAGTGCGTTAAGGTTTACCATAAAAGATGAAGGAATTGGTATACCCGAAGAAGACCAGCCCCATCTTTATCAAACATTTTTCAGAGCCAATAACGCTGCGAATATTCAGGGTACAGGATTAGGACTTCATATCGTAAAAAGATACCTCGACATCATGGGAGGAACCATTCAGTTTTCAAGTGAGCTGAATAAGGGGACCAGTTTTATGCTACACTTTCCTTTATAAAACTAAAAGCAAAGTAGCAAACATATTTCTATTTTCTACGTATATTTTGGTAGTGATTACAATCTGTATTATTGCTGATGATTGTCATTTAATTAAAGTTTCATTTCATTCAACTTTATAAAAGTATTTTTTGCAAGACTAGTATTTATATGCTAGTTATTATTTATAAATTAAATAAATGAAAACAATATTGTTGATAGAGGATAATGATATAATGCGTGAAAATACAGCAGAAATTTTAGAACTTTTTGATTACCAGGTTTTGATGGCAGAAAATGGTTTGAGGGGTGTAGAGCTTGCGTTGATAACTATTCCTGATTTGATAATTTGCGACATTACAATGCCTGAAATGGATGGTATAGAGGTATTGCAAAAAATGTGTACAAAAGAAAAGACAAAAAAAATCCCCTTCATATTTTTAACAGCACATTCTGAAAAACTGGATGTAGCCAGAGGGTTAGATCTTGGGGCTGACGAATATCTAACCAAACCATATAAAGGAGAGGATCTTATAAATGTGGTTGATAAATATTTACATATTTAATCCTATGCTAATTAGGAGTCAACTTACTTTGATTTGTTGTAACGCTTCTTTGATTTTATTTTTAATTGCAAATAGCTCAAAAATAATATACCCGTTTTGCTGACCGATGTCAGCAATTTTAGTGATGTTTATTCTTGCTTTCAGCTTCTCCTGAAGATAATTTTGGAGTTAAATAATTCATTCAACTTAAAAACAAAGGAGGTAACTATGTTATTAAATCCATTAGTAAAACGAAGCAGTTTATTACCATCGGTTTTCAACAATTTAGTCGTACCATGGAATGAACTTTTAGAAGCTCCATCGGGTGATTTATGGAATGTTGATGTACCATCTGTAAATATTGAAGAAACAAAAGATGGATATCATATTTCTTTAGCGGCACCTGGTTTAAAAAAAGATGATTTTAAAATTGATGTAGATAGGAATATCCTTACCATCAGTTCCGAAAAAGAAGAAAATAAGGAAGAAAAAGATTTTCAGTATACTCGAAGAGAGTATAATTATTCTTCCTTCAGCAGAAGTTTTACATTGCCTGAGGGCGTACTGTATGATAAAATTGATGCAAAGTACGAAGATGGTATTCTTCAACTAAAACTTCCTGTAAATGTTGAATTTAAAAAGAATTTGACAAGACATATCGAAGTGAATTAAGCTTGAAAACATTGTCATTTTCTATTTTTTAACATTTTAAAATGTATTATTATGAAAAGTGATATTCAAATTCAAAAAGATGTTATTGATCAGCTAAAATGGGAACCCATATTAAATGCTGCTCAAATAGGTGTAGCTGTAAAAAATGCAGTGGTAACACTTAGTGGAATTGTTGACAACTATCCACAAAAATTGGCTGCAGAAAAAGTGGCTAAACGGGTATTTGGTGTAAAAGCTGTTGCTGAAGATATTCAGGTTGGATTGTCTGTTGGGTTTACAAAATCCGATACAGAGATTGCAGATGCTTGTGTTAATGCTTTGAAATGGCATACTTCAATTCCGGAAGATAAATTAAAAGTAAAAGTTGAAAATGGAATGGTTACACTGGAAGGAACTACCGACTGGTCTTTTCAACGGATATCTGCACAAAGTGCTGTTCAAAATTTGGTTGGAGTAAAAGGAGTTAATAATAGGATAATCATAAAACAAAGGGTATCAGGGTTGGATATTAAGCAAAAAATTAAAGACAGCTTCCTGAGAACAGCCGGTACGGACGCTGAAAATATCGTTGTTGAGTCACTGGGTGATAAAATTATTTTAAGAGGACATGTACGTTCATTCATTGAAAAAGAAGATGCAGAACACGCTGCCTGGGCAGCTCCCGGAGTGAATAGTGTAGACAATAAACTTGAAATCGTTTACAAAGAAATGTTTGAATCCGTTTAGGATATTGGATTTTAGAAAAGGGCAGGATTTCTATCCAGCCCTTTTTAATTTTAAAAAAATCAATTATTTAGATTCTTTATTTTAATAAAAAATTACTCCAAAGTTGTATACAGCATATTATAAATTAATCTTTTTATTGAATGACCATAATCATTTAAAGCTTTGTTCACCATCATTTACATTTATTGTATTTGGATTTACCTTAGTGTGTCAATTAATTTCTAACTATTAAATAAAATGTTATGAAAACGAACAGTAAAATTTTGATAGCAGCCGGGGCAGGTTTAGCAATAGGTGGAATACTGGGTGTATTATTTGCGCCTGAAAGCGGAGCTGATATTCGGAGAAAAATATCAGGGAAAGGCAAAAAACTGGTAGATAATGTAAAGAATCAATTCGTTGAGGTAAAAGACAAGTTTCAAAACATGAATAAAGCAGTGAAAGACCAAATGGAAAAAGTTACTGAAAGAGTGGACGGACACGTTTAAAAGGGAATTCTCCTGACAAAAGGCAGTGCTATGGAAAAAATATTTGCAAATGCAACTGCATTTGCGCTGCATTTAAAAGAGTATATAAACTCCTGCATATCTGTTGTAAAATTAAAAGCTGCCGATAAAACTTCAAAAATAGCAGCCAATTTAATAGCAGGTGTCATTGCGTTTTTCTTTTTTTTATTCTTTATAAGTTTTGCGAGTGTTGGATTTGTTTATTTATTGGCCAGGTGGACAGGAGAAATGTTTTGGGGCTTTTTTATCGTATCTGCTATTTATTTATTTCTTTCTATACTGGTTTGGAGAAGCAGAGAAAGATGGTTAAGAATTCCTATTTTAAAAGGTATACTAAAACAGTTGTTTAAAGAAAGTACATCAGATGAAAAGAGTGACTAGTAGTCAACATTTAATACTTGAGAAGAGAAATCTTTCGCAACGAAGGCAAGAGCTTGATGGTATTCTTAAATATGATTGGGGGTATTTAAAATACAACCAACGTCCCAAAACATTGGCGGGGATGCTACTTTTAAAAGTGTTAGAGAATAGCCAGCAGGTACTGCATTATGATTTTGCGCTTAATTACTTAGGTAGCAGTCAGGGAGTTTGTAGGGATTCTAGAAAGGAGAAATTTGCATACTTAAATTAACCATAGGGAATAATTGCGAATGATAATACTCATTCAACTGGCTGATGGTTATTGTTGAAAAAACAGGGCAAAATAAATTTGTCCTTATAATTTACACATTAAAAAACAAGGAGGTTACCATGTCTACAAAAGCATTAACAAGGAATGGAGATACAACTCCAGCATTGTTTGACGATTTTTTTCGTCCATGGAATGAATGGTTTGATAATGGAGGTATAATGGGAAAAACATTAAATCTTCCAGCTGTTAACATTACAGAAAATAAAAATGATTTTAAAGTTTCTCTTGCTGTTCCCGGTATGAAAAAAAATGATTTTAATATTGATATCGAAGGTAATATGCTCACCATTAGTTGTGAAAAGGAAGCGCAAAAGGAAGAGAAGGAAATTAGGTTTACAAGGAAAGAATATAACTATTCATCCTTTAGCCGCAGTTTTACGATACCTGAAGATGTTAACAGAGAAAAAATTGATGCCAGCTATGAAGATGGTATTTTAAAGTTAAGCTTACCCAAAAAAGAGGAAGCTAAAAAACTTCTGACAAGTAAGCATATTGCTGTTAAATAAGTAAGCTGCTTTAAAATACAAGGCCCCGTTGTTTGATCAGCGGGGCTTTCTATTTTAAAGATATAGACTTCTTCTATTATTGTACTCAGTAAATTAAATAAATAAGTGATACTATTTGTCTAGGCTGTTTTAAGTGACAGCCTAGATTCGACTTTTGTTTTATGCCTAATGTCATGTGATGATTTCATTTCAATGTTAATTATTCTTGAATAAACATTATCTTCTTTCAGTACTTTTACCAATAATTGCCATCTATCTTTTGAACAGTCTTTATATGAAAAAAATCGTTTCATTTATTCTTGCCATTTGTTTCGGATTGTCTTTGCTTTTAAATTCCGTTAGGGCGCAAAACATGTATCGTAAAACAACCAGTTTAGACGATGGTTGGAAATTTGCTTTAGGTAATGCAGCAGCTCCTGAAAAAGATTTTAATTACGGAATTGCCAATATTTTTTCTAAATCAGGAAATGCAGCAGGAACAGCTATTGATCCTACATTTAAAGACAGCAGTTGGAGATTAGTAAACCTTCCGCATGACTGGGCAGTAGAATTGCCATTTGTGAAAGTGAATAATTTCGATGTAATGGCGCATGGCTATAAACCTGTAGGAGGTTTGTTTCCCGCAACCAGTATTGGATGGTATCGTAAGCATTTTGTAATAGCGAAAGCAGATTCGGGCCAACGTTTTCAAATACAATTTGATGGGATATATAGAGATGCTATGATTTGGATAAATGGTTTTTTTGTAGGCAATAATAAGAGCGGTTATGTTGGGGCTGCTTATGATGTGACAGACTTTATCAACTTTGGTAAAGAAAATGTAGTGGTGGTAAGAGCAGATGCCACTCAGTATGAGGGTTGGTTTTATGAGGGTGCCGGAATTTACAGACATGTGTGGCTCAACCAATTTAATAACCTGCATATTCAAAAGGACGGTGTTTTTGCTTATTCAACAGTTAACAATAATAAAGTTTCTATTGCTATAGAAACTACTTTAGATAATAAAAATGAGATCGCTTCTGCCTGCAACATTTTGGCTTATTTAACCAACAGGGAAGGAACTATTGTTGCTAAATCCAGTGTTTCGTCAATAACTATCAATGCGGGTGAAAACAAAGGAGTCAAACAGGATATTCTTTTTAATAGTCCAAGGCTTTGGTCCTTGGAAGATCCTTACCTCTACAGAGTAGTTGTAGAAGTAAAGCAGGGTGATAAAACGATTGATTCAAAATCAATGAGGTTTGGAATAAGAACAGTGGAAATAAAACCCAATGCTGTATACTTAAATAACAAATACTTGAAATTATTGGGTGTAAATAATCATCAGGATCACGCTGGCGTAGGAAGTGCTTTGCCGGATTATTTGCAGTATTACCGTATTTCGCTGCTCAAGAATATGGGTGTAAATGCCTACCGTACCAGCCACAACGCACCCACACCCGAACTGCTGGATGCTTGTGATAGTTTAGGAATGTTGGTTATGGATGAGCAACGTTTGTTAAACAGCAGCGATGAATATATGAGCCAGTTTGAACGTTTTGTAAAACGTGACCGTAATCATGCAAGTGTTTTCATCTGGAGTATAGGTAACGAAGAGGGATGGATTCATACCAACAGTTACGGCAAAAGAATTGCACAAAGTTTTATTGCCAAACAAAAATTATTGGATCCAACAAGAACCTGTACATATGCAGCTGATGTTGCCAATGTGTTTAATGGAGTAAATGAAGTGATACCGGTAAGAAGTTTTAATTACCGTCAATATGCAGTGGAGGCTTATCACAAAGATCATCCAACACAACCAATTATTGGAACAGAAATGGGAAGCACTGTTACAACGAGAGGTATTTATGAAAAGGATAGTTTAAGAGCCTATGTACCCGATCAGGATATTACTGCTCCCTGGTGGGCAAGCAAAGCAGAAGACTGGTGGAAACTGGCTGCAGTAAATGATTACTGGCTAGGAGGTTTTGTATGGACCGGTTTTGATTATAGAGGAGAACCTACACCTTATGAGTGGCCCAATATTAATTCGCATTTTGGTATCATGGATGTATGTGGTTTTCCTAAAAATATTTATTATTATTATCAAAGTTGGTGGACAGATAAAGATGTGTTGCATATATCGCCTCATTGGAACTGGCCTGATAAAAAAGCAGGTTGGGAGGAAAAACAGGGTAAACCTGTGGATGTTTGGGTAAATAGTAATGCAGATAATGTTGAATTGTATTTAAATGGTAAAAGCCTTGGCAAAAAAGACATGCCACGAAACAGCCATTTGAATTGGATTGTAAATTATGAGCCGGGAACTTTAAGTGCAGTGGCATATAAAAGGGGCAAAAAATTAACGGCTAAAGTTGAAACAACCAATCAGCCCGTTGAAGTAGTAATGACGCCATATAAAACAACCATATTGGCGGATGGAAAAGATGCTACTGTTATCAATATTACAGTAGTTGATAAGGAAGGCCGTGAAGTACCTGATGCGGAAAGTTTAATCCATTTCTCCATAAAAGGCCCTGGTAAAATTATAGGTGTGGGCAATGGGGACCCAAGTAGTCACGAACCAGATCAGTGTGAAGATGGACTTTGGCAACGAAGATTGTTTAACGGTAAGTGTCAGGTAATTCTTCAGTCTTCCACTACGCCGGGGATGATAAATTTTGATGCCACTTCTATAGGATTGTGGAAAGGTTCTACAGATATTGTTACAGTGCCCGTTCAAAATGTTTCAACCGTTACCATTGATAAGAATTTTCAATTAAAAGGGGATGCGGCAAAGAGCAGAAGTATGGAAAAAATGTTGGGTGCTGATATTTCTTTTTTACCTGAATTGGAAAATAAGGGGATAAAATTTTCTGACAATGGAGTTGTAAAAGATCCTATTTTGATTTTGAAAGAACATGGGTTTAATTATGTGCGGCTGCGTTTATTTAATGATCCTGCACAGGATAGCGGATATTCTCCCATAAAGGGTTTTTGTGATCTGGAACATACAAAACAAATGGCAAAAAGGGTTAAAGATGCCGGTATGAAATTATTACTCGATTTTCATTACAGTGATTATTGGGCTGATCCTGGGAAACAATACAAGCCTGCTGCATGGCGGGGTTTGGGGTTTGAGGATTTGAAAATGGCCTTGTATAATTATACCAAAAAAGTAATGCAGGAACTACAGGATCAGGGTACATTGCCCGATATGGTTCAGGTAGGGAACGAGATCATTCATGGTATCGTTTGGCCCGATGGCAATATATCCAATCCGGATGGTTTGGCACAATTAATCAGTGCAGGTACTGCAGCAGTAAAATCAGTTAATCCATCTACTGTAATGCTCTTGCATGTAGCACTGGGCGGACAAAATCATGAGTCTGTTTTTTTTATAGACAACATGATAAAAAGGAACGTGCATTTTGATGTGATTGGTCTTTCTTATTACCCTAAATGGCATGGAACTTTAGACGATTTAAGAGATAATTTAAATGATTTAGCAGGTAGGTATGGTAAGGATATGATTGTGGTTGAATATTCTCAATTAAAAGAAGAAGTAAATAAAATTGCATTTGAAGTGCCAGGCGGAAAGGGTAAGGGTACCTGTATCTGGGAGCCGCTTAGTACATGGGAATCTGTTTTTGACTGGCAGGGAAAATCAAAAGAACTGATACTTGTTTATGATACGATTTCTAAACAATTTCTGGCGAAATAAAATATAACAAACTCAAACAAATTATCAAATATGTTAATTTCGATAGAGAAAAAATACAAGGAACTGTACAATGAAAAACCACTTTTAGTTAGATCTCCGGGTAGGGTTAATATTATAGGCGAGCATACCGATTATAATGAAGGCTTTGTTTTGCCGGCAGCCATCGATAAAGCCATCTATGTGGCAGTGGGAAAAAGAGCAGATGAAGCAATACATCTTTTTTCTGTAGATTATAAAGAAGCATATCAAGTATTGTTAAGTGAAATACAGCCCACCAAAACCTGGGCTACTTATATATTAGGTGTTGTTCATCAGTTGGTTCAAAGGGGCTATAGTATAGGAGGGTTTAACCTTGTGATTGATGGAGATATTCCTATTGGATCGGGGCTTTCATCTTCTGCTGCTGTTGAATGTGCAACAGTATTTGCATTAAATGAATTGTTTTCTTTGGGGATTGATAAAATGGAAATGGTTCAAATTGCGCAAAAAGCAGAACATGAATATGCGGGTGTAATGTGTGGAATCATGGATCAGTTTGCAAGTATGTTTGGAAAAAAAGACCAACTTATAAAATTGGATTGCCGTTCATTAGAATATCAATACGAGCCACTTCGACTGGATGGGTATAAGCTGGTTCTTTTTAATACCAATGTAAAACATTCTTTAGCTTCTTCTGAATACAATATCCGAAGGCAGCAATGCGAACAAGGTGTGGCGTGGGTAAAAATGTTGTATCCAGAGGTGAATAGTTTGAGGGACATTAGTATGCTTATGCTGGATGAATGTGTACTTCCAAAAGATACATTGATCTATAAACGATGTAAGTTTGTTGTAGAAGAAATTCAACGATTGCTAGAAGCTTGTGAATATCTGGAAAAAGGAGATATTGTTTCGTTGGGTAAAAAAATGTTTGAAACACATAGGGGGCTTAGTAAGGAATATGAAGTAAGTTGTAAAGAATTGGATTATTTGGTAGATGCTGTTAAAGGCAATCATGCAGTTGTAGGATCCAGAATGATGGGGGGTGGTTTTGGAGGTTGTACCATTAATATTATAAAAGAGGGGGCTATTGAGGAAATAGCTGCAATGCTATGTACTGAGTATAAAAAAGTGATGCAGCTTGATTTAATTACTCATGTTGTAGCAATTGGCGATGGCACAGCTATTCAGTATTTATAAATACGCTTTATAAAAATATTCTAAATAAAAAATAGTGCGATGAACTATATCCCTGATGAATCAAGATATCAATCGATGCAATATCGTCGTTGTGGAAATAGTGGACTATTGTTGCCTGCCATTTCCTTAGGCCTTTGGCACAACTTTGGGTTTGTAGATGATTTTGAAAATAGCAAACAAATTTTATTTACTGCATTTGATAAGGGGATAACTCATTTTGATCTTGCCAATAATTATGGTCCACCTCCAGGTGCAGCAGAAGAAAATCTGGGTAAAATTTTGAAACAGCATTTTGC
This sequence comes from Chitinophagaceae bacterium, assembly GCA_947504605.1. Classification (GTDB taxonomy): domain Bacteria; phylum Bacteroidota; class Bacteroidia; order Chitinophagales; family Chitinophagaceae; genus Ferruginibacter. The sequence goes on along the minus strand of CANNJE010000017.1, from coordinate 15,126 downwards.
CGGTCATTTGAGAGATGAATTGATTATTTCTTCAAAAGCAGGCTATTTAATGTGGCCTGGTCCCTATGGCGAATGGGGTAGCAGAAAATATTTGATTAGCAGTTTAGATCAGAGTTTAAAAAGATTACAACTGGATTATGTAGATATTTTTTATCATCATCGTCCGGATCCTAATACGCCATTAGAGGAGTCTATGCAGGCGTTGGATAGTATTGTAAGAACCGGTAAAGCATTGTATGTAGGGATATCAAACTACGCTGCAGAAGATGCTAGAAAAGCCATCGATATTCTAAAGAAGTTGGGTACACCATGTGTTATTCATCAACCCAAATATTCTATGTTTGAAAGATGGGTAGAAGGTGGATTGCTCGATGTGCTGGAAGAAAAGGGTATAGGCTGTATTCCTTTTTCGCCCTTGGCTCAGGGATTACTTACTGATAAATATTTGAAGGGTATTCCGGCAAATTCAAGGGCATCCCAGGTGCATGGATTTTTAAAGAAAGAACAGGTTACTGCTGAGATTATAACAAAAGTGAGCAGTTTAAATGATCTAGCGATTTCAAGAAATCAAAGCCTTGCACAAATGGCCCTGGCATGGTTGTTAAGAGACAATAGAATAACTTCCGTTTTAGTTGGAGCAAGTTCAGCAAATCAATTATTGGATTCATTAAAGTGTTTAGACAATCTTTCCTTTTCATCCGATGAGTTAAATACAATTGAACATATTTTAAAAGGCAACTAATGTTTGTTGCTGAAACAATTTTTACCTAATGTAATAAATTTGTATTGTAGATTTTATATTTTAAAATTATGGCTAAAGAAAAAATTTTAGTAATAGGCGCTTCCGGTCAGATAGGAGTGGAACTTACACTTGCACTTCGAAAAATATATGGTAATGCCAATGTGGTAGCATCTGATTTGCGAGAAGAAAATCCCTTATTACAGGGTACAGGACCTTATGTATCGCTGGATGTAATGAACAAAGAAATGTTGCATGTGCAGGTAATAAGGCAGGGAATTACGCAGATATATTTGCTGGCGGCAATATTGTCTGCGACGGGTGAAAAAAATCCGGCATTAGCCTGGCATTTAAATATGCAGAGTCTGCTTAATGTGCTGGATATAGCCAAAGAAGAAAAAATGAGTAAGGTTTACTGGCCATCTTCTATTGCAGTTTTTGGTCCTACATCTCCCAATCAAAATTGTCCGCAAAAAACCATCATTGAACCAACAACTGTTTACGGGATTTCAAAATATGCGGGAGAGTTTTGGTGTAATTATTATTTTCATAAATACGGAATAGATGTACGCAGCATTCGTTATCCGGGATTAATTAGTTATAAATCGGCTCCTGGTGGTGGCACTACCGATTATGCTGTAGAAATTTATTTAGAAGCATTGGAGTCTAAAAAATACCAATGTTTTTTAAAAGAGGATACTTACCTACCCATGATGTATATGCCCGATGCTATCAGGGCTACAATAGAGTTGATGGAGGCGCCAGCCAGCGATATTTCCATTCGTACTTCTTACAATTTATCGGGTATGAGTTTTTCTCCTAAAGAAATTGCAGAAGAAATAAAAAAACATATCCCTGATTTTGCAATTAGTTACAAGCCCGACTATCGTCAGGATATTGCCAATAGCTGGCCACAAAGTATAGATGATACGGTTGCGCAAAAAGACTGGGGATGGAAGCCCGAGTTTGATCTGGCGCTTATGACAAAAGATATGATCGATAATCTGAAAGAATAAAAAAAGAAGCTCAATTAATGAGCCTCTTTTTTTAATGAGATTTAGCTGTTAGTCTGTTCTATAATTTCATCCATATTTATACCGCTGTGACTTTCGTCATACACACATTCTCCGTTTTTGATAACCAGTACCTGAGGGGAAGCATGTTCTACTTGAAATGTTTCTGCAATGTTGGCTGAAATATTTCTGTGAGCAATCAGGTCTAAATAGTAAAATTGAATACTATCGGGTTGTTCGCTTCTTTCCAGCCTTCCTTTTGCCATACTGCTGATAGAACATCTTGTGCTATGTTTAAATATGACCTGCGGTTGCTGAAAAGAGCTTTCTGTAATATGTGCTATTTCTGCAATATCAATGAGTGGTATCCAGTTCATTAAGCTATCTGAGTAATATTTGTTTGAATTTGTGCTTGCATTGGGCAGCCTGTTTTTCTACTAGCACCGCAACTTGTTAACGCAAAAACAGTAACTATAACTGCTGCTGCAAGGATGATTTTTTTCATGTTTGTTTTGTTTTTTTGGTTACACAAAGATAATTTATAAATCTTTAAAAATTAAAACGTCAATCACCTACTTTTGTTGTGTTATATGGCTTAAATAGTTATCTTAGTCTCAAACCTATCTTAAAAAACAAAAAATCAATCACTCAATGTTAAAATTAACCCGTCCGATTGCCTTTATCGATTTAGAAACTACCGGCGTAAATCTTTCGACAGACAGAATTGTAGAAATAGCAATTGTGAAGCTGATTCCCGATGGAACTAGACAGGTTAAAAGAAAACTGATCAATCCACAAATGCTCATTCCCGCTTCATCCAGTGATATCCATGGAATAACAGATGAAATGGTTAAAGACGCCCCAACTTTTAAGCAGGCGGGTAACGAAATTAAACAGTTTTTAGAAAATAGCGACCTTGGAGGTTACAATAGTAACAGATTTGATATTCCAATTTTAATGGAAGAGTTTTTAAGGGCAGAAATGGAGGTAGATCTAAGCGATCGAAGAATGATAGATGTACAACATATTTTTTACCAAATGGAGCCTCGTACTCTTTCTGCTGCTTACCGGTATTTTTGCAATAAAGAATTAGAAAATGCCCATAGTGCGGAAGTAGATATTAAGGCAACAATAGAAGTGCTGGAGGCCCAGGTAGTTCGTTATGAAAAACTTGGAGATACGGTAGATTCTATTCTTGAAGTGATTGGAGAAGAAAAAATTGTAGACTATGCCCGTCGTTTTGTATTTGATGATAAAGGGGTAGAGGTCTTTAATTTTGGAAAGTATAAGGGTAAGTCAGTTATGGATATTTTACGTAATGAGCCACAGTATTATGACTGGATGATGAAAGGAGATTTTCCAATGCATACCAAAAAGAAACTTACAGAAATCTTTAACAGAGCACTCTTAAAAAATAAATAATAATCAATCCCTCAGTTGCAGGATTGACTTCAATAATATATTAAAAACCTAAACCTTTTTCTGCTTTTGGAGAAACTAGTTATTATACCAACTTTTAACGAAAAAGAAAATATTGCAGCCATTATTGATGCCGTAATAATATTAAATACCGGATTTCATATTCTGATCATCGATGACGGATCTCCAGATGGAACTGCGACTATTGTAAAGTCACTTTTTCCAAAATATCCAGGACAATTATTTTTAGAAGAACGCAGGGGGAAACTAGGTTTGGGAACAGCTTATATTCATGGCTTTAAATGGGCTTTAAGCAAAGGATACCAGTACATTTTTGAAATGGATGCTGATTTTTCTCACAATCCCAAAGACCTTAATAGGCTTTACGATGCATGTGTGGCAGGAGCATCTATGGCTGTAGGGTCTCGTTATGTACCCGGAGGTGGGCTTGTAAACTGGCCTGCCAACAGGATATTTCTTTCTAAAGGAGCGTCACTATATACAAGAATTATTACTTGGATGCCAATAAGGGATCCCACTGCAGGATTTGTTTGTTATAAAAGAGAGGTATTGGAAACCATCAACCTTGGTGCCATCAGTTTTACCGGCTATGCTTTTCAGATTGAAATGAAATTTGCTACTTGGAAGCTGGGCTTTAAAATAACAGAAGTGCCTATCATTTTTATTGATAGAGAATTAGGGGCTAGTAAAATGAACAAGGGGATTGTAAAAGAAGGAATACTTGGAGTTTTGAAATTGAGGTGGCAAAGTATGTTTAAAAATTATCGCAGGCTTGTAGGCGGCAAATAAGAAACTTTGGCTTCTATATTTATTTAAATGCAGGGTGAAATTGTTGCAGCGTTGATCGAAGAAATTCCCTGTCGAGGTGCGTATATATTTCTGTTGTTGTAATACTTTCATGACCCAGCATTTCTTGCACTGCACGAAGATCGGCTCCTCCTTCTACTAGATGTGTTGCAAAGGAATGTCGAAAAGTATGCGGAGAAATATTTTTATTAATAACTGCTTTTTTTACCAATGCCTTTAGAATTAAAAAAATCATCACTCTTGTAAGCCTTTGTCCGCGGCGGTTTAGAAAAACAATGTCTTCTTCTCCCGGTTTAATGTAAATCTGGTTGCGTATATTATTTCTATAGATATTGATGAATTTTATCGCATCCCGTCCAATAGGAACCAGTCTTTCCTTGTCACCTTTCCCAATTACTTTTATAAAGCCCACATCCATAAATAAATTACTGATGCGTAGATTTACCACTTCACTCACCCTGAGGCCACAACTGTACATGGTTTCAAGAATTGCTTTATTACGGCCACCTTCGGGTGTACTTAAGTCCAACGCTCCGATAATTTGTTCTATTTCTTCAAAACTTAAAATATCGGGTAGTTTTCTTTGCATTTTTGGTGCTTCCAGCAAAAGGGTAGGGTCTATAATACAAATTTGTTCGAGCTGGCAGTATTTATAAAAACTACGTAGCCCTGAAATAATTCTAGATTGAGAAGCAACGGTCATCCCTAATTCATTAATCCATTGTACAAATTTTTCGAGATCTTTTAATGTAAGGTCCGCTGGTTTTAGTGTTTCATTTTGCTGAGTGAGATAAAAAGTAAGTTTTTCAATATCGTGCAGATATGCCTCAACCGAGTTGTCGGATAAGGATTTCTCCAACTGCAGCCATGCTTTAAATCCCTTTTTATGAGCTTCCCACATAAATATTAGTCAAGTAATTTATTTGAATGATTGTACAATATAATTAAACATTATTTTCGTGACATAAATACTTTCAAACAATAACATAAGCATGCTAGCGGTCAATTTTCATTCCTTCAGAAAAAAATTATCTTTTTACAGAAAATCATACAGGCGTTTTTTAAATAAAACAGAAAAAAATCCACCCCTTGGTATTGATAAACTAACGCCGATTATAGCAAAAGAAGTATGGGAGGAAGTAGATTGCTTAAGCTGTGCCAATTGCTGTAAGAAAATGACGCCAACCTTTACAAAACAAGATCTGAAAAGGATATCGGCTCATTTTAATCAAACGCCAGAGGCTTTTTACAAACAATGGCTGGAAAAGGATAAGAACAAAGATATGGTTAACGTTAACCAGCCCTGCCAGTTCTTAAATTTAAAAGATCATAAGTGTTCTATTTATGAAATACGCCCAGTAGACTGTGCAGGGTTTCCACATTTAACCAAAAAGAAATGGGTAGAATATGCTCATATTCATAAACAAAATATTGATTACTGCCCTGCAACATTTAAGATGGTGGAAAAGATGGTTGCCAGAATTGAAAAGGTTTAAGGGGTATTACGTGCTTTACAAATAAACATCTTCAATCAAAAAATACTCCGCATCCTTTCCCGACAGGGTGATGGCTAAAATGTCGAATTGTAATTGTGCCCAAATGGGGTTTTGATACATGTATTCCTCGGCAGCATTGATGAGCGACTGCATCTTTTTATTATCCATATTGTCTTCAGGATGGCCAAATTTGAGGGAGGTCCTGGTTTTCACCTCAATTATATGCAATCGTTTACCCTTGTGTGCTATAATATCTATTTCCCAATTCTTGTGCCTCCAGTTTTGTTGTATAATGGTATACCCTTTCTGCTGCAGGTATGCTGCTGCAAGCAGTTCGCCATCTTTTCCTATTTGGTTATGTCTGGCCATACAATAAAGTTAACTAATATCATTTTCCGATATTGGATAAATAAATTCAATACTGCTGTTTATAAAAGCTTAATTACCTATTTTTGCTCCAAATAATTTATATAGATGAAACAAAGAACTACACTTGTTTTAATAGCAATAGCAATGATTCTGGCCGGTGCTCTGAGCCGTTTAGCTTTTTTTCCAATAAACTTCAGTCCTGTAATAGCAATGGCCTTGTTTGGCGGAGCCGTTATTAAGGACAAAAAACTTGCTTTTGCTTTACCATTACTGGCAATGTTTATATCTGATATTTTATTTGAATTGACCAATATTGCTCCTGGTTTTTGGGGTTGGGGACAGTTAATCAGCTATAGTATTCTTGCGCTGATTACCATATTTGGTTTTAGACTAAAAAAACTCAGCTTGTTTAATGTGGCTGGTTTTTCAATTGTTTCAACCCTTATTTTTTTCTTTTTAAGCAATAGCAGCGTTTGGGCATTAAGTAATAATTATTATACACCCAATTTTACCGGTTGGGTAGAATGTATGGCAGCAGGTATTCCCTTTCTTAAAAATGGTTTGATTGCAGATCTTGTTTACAGTGCTGTATTCTTTGGTGGATATATTCTGCTAGAGAAATATGCGTTTAAAAAAGCCATTGCATAGTTTAAAAAATATTTCAAATAAAAAAACCTCCTTAATGGGAGGTTTTTTTATGGGTTATTCTTAAGCCTTGGAAACATTTTCTTCATACCATTCATCTATTTCCAAGTCTTTGCCATCAGCTGCAGCTGTGGCCAGTTCATCGCAGCGGTTGTTATAAGGGTTATTTGCATGGCCTTTTACCCAATGCATGGTAATCGTAAATTTTTGGGCCAGTTGGTGATAATACTTCCACAAATCAGGATTCTTTTTATCACCTTTAAAGTTTGTTTTTATCCAGGTATTGAGCCAGCCTTCGCTAATGGCTCTTACCACATATTGGCTGTCTGAATAGATATGTACAGCATGTTCCGTTTTAGTTAGTGCTTCTAAAGCTGAAATTACGGCAAGTAATTCCATTCGATTGTTAGTAGTATGCCTGAAACCCTTTGATAATTCTTTTCGGTGATTATTCCATAGTAGGATGGCTCCATAACCACCTGGACCTGGGTTGCCCCTTGCAGCACCATCGGTATAAATTTTAATTGAGTTCAATTCGTATAATTATTTCGGTGCTAAGATAACTTTATGAACAACGGGGAAAAAATATTTTTGTTCTAGATGGATATTAGTCGGACTGTTTTTCGCATAAACTGTACAGAAAATCCGAAGCAACTATCATTAATGTTGGCATCCTAGCGCTTTACTTTCCTGCTTGTAATGAAGTGTATTATTATTAAAAATAGTTTTACCGAAATTAGAATAAAAGAAATCTACACCTGAAAAACACCTGTTTTGAACTCCGCAATTTCCGGGTTATGATTCGCAGCCGCAATTCCCTCTGCAATTACAAGTCTGGTGGCTGATGGGTCTATGATTTCGTCTACCCATAAACGTGCTGCAGCATAAAATGCGGTAGTTTGGGTGTTATAGCGGTCTATGATTTCTTTTAACATTTTTTGTTCGTCGGCAGGAGTAATTTCTTTTCCTTTACTTTTTAATGCAGCTACCTGAATCTGTAATAAAGTTTTGGCAGCCTGCTCTCCGCCCATTACAGCAATTTTGGCAGTGGGCCATGCATAAATAAAACGTGGGTCATAGGCTTTGCCACACATGGCATAATTGCCTGCTCCATAACTGTTGCCAATGATGATTGTGATTTTGGGTACAACAGAATTAGCGACAGCATTTACCATTTTTGCGCCATCTTTAATAATGCCACTATGTTCGCTGCGACTGCCTACCATAAAGCCGGTTACATCCTGTAAAAAAACCAATGGTATTTTTTTCTGATTACAGTTCATAATGAACCTTGCTGCTTTGTCGGCACTATCGTTATAAATTACTCCGCCCAATTGCATTTCGCCTTTTTTGCTTTTTACTATTAGCCGTTGGTTGGCTACAATTCCCACGGCCCATCCATCTATTCGACCATAGCCGCAAATAATGGTTTTGCCATACTCTTCTTTAAACTGATCGAAACTATCGGCATCTGTAATACATTCAATAATTTTTACCATGTCGTAAGGCTTTGTATTGCCTTCGCTCATGATCCGGTAAATTTCATCTGTGTCTGGTTTGGGAGCAACCGCTGAAATCCTGTCAAACCCAGCAGTTTTAGGACCACCTAGTTTGCTCATCATTTTTTTGATATGGTCAAGGCATTCGGGCTCTGAATTGAATTTATAATCGGCAATACCGCTTAATGCATTATGTGTCTCGGCACCTCCCAAAGTTTCAGCATCAATATCTTCGCCAATGGCAGCTTTAACTAAGTAGGGCCCAGCAAGAAAGATAGAACCGTTGCCTTCCACCATTAATGTTTCATCACTCATAATGGGCAGATAAGCACCCCCTGCCACACATGCACCCATCACCGCTGCAATTTGGGTAATGCCCATTGCACTCATCTTTGCATTGTTGCGAAAAACTCTTCCAAAATGTTCTTTATCCGGAAAGATTTCATCCTGCATAGGAAGAAAAACGCCGGCACTATCTACAAGGTAAATAACAGGTAATTTATTTTCCATCGAAATTTCCTGCATGCGCAAATTCTTTTTGCCTGTGATGGGAAACCAGGCTCCGGCTTTTACCGTTTGGTCATTGGCAACAATGATACATTGTCTGCCGCTTACATATCCAACACCACTAACAGTGCCTCCGGCAGGGCAACCTCCCTGTTCTTGGTACATTTCATATCCTGCAAAAGCACCCAGTTCTATGAATGGTTTATCTTTATCACATAAGTACGTTATCCGTTCTCTGGCTGTTAATTTGTTTCTTTCCTTTTGTTTTTCTGCTGCTTTTTTACCTCCGCCTTCATATATTTTTTCCAGCTTTTGTCTAACCTGGCTCCATGCCATTTTTAAAACATCTTCCTTTTTATTGGCTTCTACATTCATTTTATAATTTTTACAGTGTGGCGGCTTGTATCATTTGATACCCGAAGGTAATGAATAGCATTTGTACAAAATAGGACTAGCTTGAAAGCAAAAAAGAGCAATATAGCGTGGAGGTCCTTTTTAGATAAACAACAAGTAAAGAAGGGGATAAGCAGAAAATGATCATTTTTTTAGTTATCATTCTCATGAGAATTATTTACCCACCTATTCTTTCCGACCATACCAAATCTGTATGGGTTGTTTTAAAGATAGGTTTAAAACCAGCATTCCTGTAAACAACATCAAAGCGGCAATTAGTAAATATTCATTGGTAAAAGGAATCCAAATGCCTAAAATAGCGGCAATTCCCTGTGTCATAAGAATCAGTTCATTTAAAAATATTCCTGCAACAAAAATTACGATACCCCAGTTTGTAAACTTAGAAATTTTAATATATTGTGATGATAGTATATAGCCAATTAAAAACAAACTGATCACGCCTAACAAAACAAGATGAAGGTAACCGATCACAATGGGTCTGTAGCCAAATGCAAGTTTGCTCAGATATGGAATTACCGATAAAAGTTGTAGGCTTATTTTAATACTGCATGCAAAACCACTTAGAAATAATAGCCGCTTCCCTGTTATAGTAAATTTATTTTTTAAATCATCTTTATATCTAAACATAAGTTTTAAAAAAATGATCCAGCCAGCAGTTTGTGATAATGCTGCAAGTACAACTATCCAATATAATATGGGGTGAATGGCTGCCCATAAAGCTGATAAAAAATATGCCGGTATACAGGCTGCAGCAAAAAGCCAAAAGATTATTTTTGCTAGTTTATTTTGATTTAATCCAGAATGATAAAAAAATAATCCCATGCATACAAAAAAGAACCAGCCATTGTATTGAAAGTGTAAAAAATAAAAAACAGAGGATAGATAGATTTTAAGACTAGTAAGTTTTAATGCCATTACAATTGCCAAACTGACTGCTCCAACAGATGACATCAAATTAAATACCAATGCAGCTTTAAACCAATGATGGGTTATTCCGGGATTGGGTATAATTCTTAAATCTTTCCAATATTGAAAAGCGAAAATAAAAGCCACAATAATTGATAGCGTTGAAAAACTGATTGAGTAAAAACCATATCCCTGTAAAATGAAGCTTACCAGCATCCCATAGGCCGAAATAAGATTTAAAAGTAAAAGATATCTGTATTTTAAAATAGAATTGAATAGGTTATGCTCATATAAATACTGTACCAGCAATACCAATAAAGTTTGTGTAATCCAACCTGTAAATGCAAAATGTGAATGACTATGCAATACATATTTCTGATCTATAAAGGGAAGTGAAAAGGCAATCTTGTACCTTAAAAGAATGCCAAGTATAGCAACAATTAAGAGATTGAAAAAACAAAAACGCAGCCAGCGTTGTATAAACATGATTAAATTTTATACAAAGTACCGGGTGGATAATTTAATTTCATATGACTGTAATCATAAATCAGTAGAAAACTTTCCCCTTGCTGATAACAACTTTCCCCTTATCATGCATGTTACGCAATGCTCTGATCACAGTCTCAACCCTAAGCCCCGTCATATTAGCTATCTGTTGTCTTGTAAGTTTAAGCTGATTGCATTCCTTGCAGAAATGTTTATTATTATTTTTGAGATAATCTAAAAGAATGCCGATACATTTTTCTGGCTCTTCGGTGGATATGGTTTTTAGTAAAAGAAATTCATATCTAACTTTTTCAGCCAATAAACGGCTAAAGGAAAAATGCAGTTCAGGCGAATCTTTTAATAAATTTAAAAAAACAGGTTTATGTAGTCTGAGGACAATGGAATCTTCAACCGCCATGGCATCCGCAGCATAAGGCTTGTCGTCAAAAAGCGGAAGTTCGCCAAAGCTTTCTCCGGGCTCTACAATAGTTTGTATAAATTCTTTTCCTTCATCATTAAAATTTGCCCATTTTACCCTACCACTTACCAACTGATGGTAAAAACTGCAGATGCTACCTTCAGTAAAAACGATCTCGCCTACTTTGAGCTTTTTGTAAGTGGCTCCACATGCCAACAGCAGGTCTTCGTCTAAAATCATAACAGTTTTTAGATGAAGATAACTTATCAGTATTTTTTTAAGTATGACTAATTTGATCAAAGAGTATGATTTAAATCATCTATTTTACTTTTTCATCTCAAAATCATTATAATCAACTGGTTATCTATACTTTGATAAAATTTACGCTTCTTTTTTTACGCTTCTTTTTTATTATATGACTCAACGCATAAAATAACCTTTTGCCTGTTTGTAATCTTGTGTTTCTATATAAAATCTAAATAAAGAATTATGAAAAAAATGTTCATTATTGTCGCTGTTCTTTTTATTTCTTTCCTAATTTCCTGTGGTGGCGGAGAGAAAAAAGCAGATAGCAATTCAACTGTATCTAGCGGAGAACCAGTAACAAATACTGATAATCCTTCTTACGATCCTATTAGGGGTGAGGGTAAATTTACAGATGTTGCCATAGCGGCCACACTTGATCAAGCAATGGCTATAGAGGGTGAAAAAGTCTATACAGTTAAATGTTCCAGCTGTCATAAATTAACCGATGAAAAATTAGTCGGTCCGGGATTTACAGGTGTTACCGGAAGGCATACTCCAGAATGGGTTATGAATTTTGCTACCAATCCTGATCCCATGATTAATAAGGATCCTAAAGTACAGGCTTTATTGGAATTATGTTTGGTTCGTATGCCTAATCAGAATCTGACAGATGATGATGCAAGACACGTGTATGAATTCTTGCGTAAAAATGATGGCGTTAAATAATCGCATTTTGTAAACGGAGTGTTCATGCATTATTAAAAAATCTTTATGTGTGAACATTGCTTCATATCTAACCAATAAATAAAAAAAGATGGAAAAAAATGTAGTTGCAGCGATGGTCTTAGCCATTGTATTGTTTGCAGGGTTTAGTTCCTGTAAGCCAAAAGATATAGGTTCTGCAGTAAGTGGAGATGCTGCAGCCAAATCATATGTAGCCCCTGGTAAATACGATGAATATTATAATTTTGTTTCGGGTGGTTTTAGCGGACAAATGAGTGCTTATGGTTTGCCTTCGGGTCGTCTATTGCGTGTTATTCCCGTTTTTTCTGTAGATCCTGAAAAAGGTTATGGTTTTAGTGAAGAAACAAAACCGATGTTAAACACATCTCATGGTTTTGTTCCTTGGGATGATCTGCATCACGTTCAAATGTCGAAAACCAATGGTGATTATGATGGTCGTTGGGCATTTGGTAATGCCAATAATACCCCAAGGGTTGCCCGTATCGATTTAAGTACTTTTAGAACCGCAGAAATCATTGAATTGCCAAACAGTGGTGGTAATCACTCATCGCCGTTTATTACAGAAAATACAGAATATGTAGTTGCCGGAACGCGTTTTAGTGTACCACCGGATGATAAAAATGGTGATGTTCCCATCAATACTTACAAACAAAATTTTAAAGGCACTTTAAGTTTTATCAGTGTGGCCAAAGAAAATGGTAAATTGGATTTGGCATTCCAAATCCAATGCCCAGGCGTTAATTTCGATCTGAGCCGGGCTGGTAAAGGGGTTTCACATGGTTGGTTCTTCTTCTCTTGTTATAATACAGAACAGGCTAATACTTTGCTTGAAGTAAATGCGTCACAGAAAGATAAAGATTTTATTATGGCTGTAAACTGGAAAAAAGCTGAAGAATATCTAAAAGCCGGAAAGGGAAGAAAACAAGCCGTAAGGTATGCACATAATACATACAGTGATGTAACACATTCTGCAACATCCGAAATTAAAACAGAAGTTATTGTGCTTGATGCAAAGGACCTGAAAGAGATCTGTTATTTTTTCCCATGTCCTAAATCACCACACGGTTGCGATGTAAGCCCTACTGGCGAATACATTGTAGGTAGTGGAAAACTGGCTGCATTAATTCCGGTTTTTAGTTTCGATAAACTTCAAAAAGCCATTGCTGCAAAAGATTTTATTGGCGATTTTGATGGTGTGCCCATTTTAAAATACGAGTCTGTTTTATATGGCGAAGTAAAGAAACCAGGCCTTGGCCCTTTACATACCGAGTTTGATAATAAAGGCAATGCCTATACTTCTATGTTTGTTTCTTCTGAAGTAGTGAAGTGGAATATTAAGGATTTAAAAGTAGTAGACAGGGTACCAACTTATTATTCTGTAGGTCACTTATGCGTAGCCGGTGGTGATACCAAAACACCTGATGCCAAATATATGGTTGCGTATAATAAAATTACCAAAGATCGGTATTTGCCAACCGGACCTGAATTGGCCCAGAGTGCACAGCTATTTGATATCAGTGGAGATAAAATGCAATTGATCCTCGATTTTCCAACCATTGGTGAGCCACATTATGCGCAGATCATATCTGCCGAGCTGGTAAAGAACAAAGCGTTGAAGTTCTTTAAAATGGAGGACAATAAAAACCCGTATTTTTCTAACGGAGAAGGTGCAACAAAAGTGGTGCGTGAAGGCAATAAAATACATGTGTATATGACAGCTATACGCTCTCACCTTACGCCTGATAATATTGAAGGTATAAAAATGGGGGATGAAGTTTATTTTCATGTTACCAACTTAGAGCAGGATTGGGATGTACCGCATGGCTTTGCCATAAAAGGGGCTAATAATGCCGAGTTATTGATCATGCCGGGCGAAACACAAACTTTAAAATGGGTTCCGGATAGGGTTGGTATTTTTCCGATGTATTGTACCGATTTCTGTAGTGCATTACATCAGGAAATGACCGGCTATGTGCGGGTTTCACCTGCAGGAAGTAATACACCATTGTTATTCAGTACCGGAAAAAATTATCCGGTATCTGATACTGCTAAAAAGAAATAATTATGGTCATTAAAGGAACAGGCTTTTTTATAAGCCTGTTCCTTTTTTATTATATTTTCAATTATAGAATCAATTTGAAGTATGAAGACGGATAAGTTGAAACCCTGGGTTAGATTTTTACTGGTACTATGCGGACTTGCTTTAGTAGCTGTTTTATTTGTTCCTTTATGGCGTATTGATCTGGATGCACCGCAATACCCAGAAGGATTGCGACTACTAATTTTTCCGGATAAAATAGGTGGTAACGTTGATATCATCAATGGCCTTAATCATTATATCGGCATGAAAACACTGCATACAGCCGATTTTATTGAATTCACAATATTGCCGTATATCATTCCTTTTTTTGCATTATTTTTTATTGTAACTGGCCTAGTGGCAAAAAGAAAATGGCTTTACGTGCTGTTTTTTATGTTCGTAAGTTTTGGAGTTTTAGCCATGTATGATTTTTGGAGATGGGAGTATGATTATGGCCATAATTTAAGTCCGGATGCTGCTATAATTGTTCCGGGAATGGCCTACCAGCCGCCACTAATAGGATTTAAACAATTGCTGAATTTTGGAGCCTATTCTATGCCAGATATTGGAGGATGGATATTTATTGCTGTAGGAGCTACGCTCCTTTTTGTTGTGTTATTTGAATGGAGAAAGAATAAGAAAAAAAATAACCCTACTAATATTCTGCCTATGCTCTTTTTAGGATGTTTTATTTTATCATTAAGTAGCTGCAGCACTGAGCCGCAAGCCATACGTATCGGTCAGGATAACTGTGATTTTTGTAAAATGACCATTAGTGATAACAGGTTTGGGGCAGAGATTGTAACTAAAAAAGGCAAAGTTTATAAATTTGATGATAATCATTGTGTGGTTAGTTTCTTAAATGCTAATAAAATAAAAAAACAGGATATAGCAGGGGTTTACTTTACCAATTTTAGCAGCCCAAATGAATTGATAAATATTGACAATGCCTATTTTTTACATAGTCCGGGTTTAAAAAGTCCGATGAACGGAAATATTGCAGCATTCAGTAATGAAGATAGCCTTATTCAATTGTTGCCAATTTTTAAGGGTTATAAAATTTCATGGGAGGATATGCAGAAGTGAGAATTTGTTTTACCATATTAAGCCTTCTTTTTTTTTATATAGTTTCTGCCAATACTATTCTTGTTGGTCCAACCCGTGCATGTAAAAAAATAACGGCAGCGCTTAATATTGCATCTGCTGGTGATACTATTTTAGTAGAAGAAGGTGTTTATAAAGAACAAAATCTTGTTATAAATAAAAGTATCGTTTTAAAAGGAATTAATTTCCCTGTTTTGGATGGTGAAAAAAAAT
>CANNJE010000016.1 GCA_947504605.1 Chitinophagaceae bacterium | reverse complement strand
TAATGTAAACAGAAGTATTGGTAATGTGCAGTTGGATTATAAATTCCATTTTTTACCTGACTTAAGGGCAAATGTGAACATTGGTTATGATATTGCTCAGGGAACTGGTAATATTATAGTGAATGATAGCGTGCGAGCTGCTTATATGAGAGATGTTGATAATTACGGAATCAGAAAAGGTGGTCAAAGGAACGAATACAAACAAAAGATTCAGAATACTTTCCTTGAAACATACCTGAATTATGTAAAAGAGGTAGCAAGCATCAGTAGCCGTTTTGACCTGACTGCAGGTTATGGTTATTATGATAATCTTTCTACCAATTATAATTATGCAGATTATTTCTTGGATGGTACAAAAAGGAAAAATTCTGATCCTCTTTTTGCGTTTGATAAACCAAGAAACAAGTTAATTTCTTTCTATGGTAGATTGAATTATGCATTCAAAGGAAAATACTTACTTACCGGTGCTGCAAGAACGGATGGATCTTCAAGACTAAATCCGGATAACAGGTGGATTACCTATTACTCAGGTGCGGCAGCATGGAGAATCAGTGAAGAAGCTTTCTTGAAAGACAGTAAAACAATCTCTGATCTTAAATTAAGAGGTGGTTATGGTATTACTGGTCAGCAGGATGGTATCAGCAATTACTCTTACCTGGCTAATTATGGTATCAGTAACCAAACAGCTCAGTACCAATTGGGAAGTACTTTTTACAATATGTACCGCCCGATTGCTTATAATGCAAACTTAACCTGGGAACAAACAGCTACTACCAATATTGCATTGGATTATGGTTTCTTCAACAACCGCATTACAGGTAGTGTTGATTTTTATCTGAAAAAGACCAAAGATCTATTAAATGAAGTTGGACAATCTGCAGGTACAAACTTTGCACCTATTGCACTTGCCAACGTTGGTAATATGGAAAATAAAGGGGTAGAGTTTACCATGAATACTGCGATTGTTCGTAAGAGCGATTTTACAGTTGATTTTGGTTACAACGTTACCTTTAATAAAAATGAGATCACTAAACTTACTTTCTCTGAAGACCCTAATTACGAAGGACAACGCTTCGGTGGTCGTTCTGGTGGAACAGGTGGTACGATCCTGATTAACTCTGTAGGATACAATAGGGGAGCTTTTTATGTATACAAACAAGTGTATGATGCAGCAGGCAAACCAATTGATAACTTATTTGAAGATTTGAACAGAGACGGTGTGATTACTGAAAAAGATCTGTATCGTTATAAAAGCGCCAATCCTGATGTATTCCTTGGCTTTAATGGCAATATTGGATACAAAAAATGGAACGCTGGTTTTATAGCAAGAGCAAGTTTGGGTAACTATATGTACAATAACGTAGCATCTGCTACCGGTGCCACAAGGAATATTTTAAATCCTTTGGGTTACTTAAGCAACGGTTCAAGCGATGTACTCGTTTCTGGATTTAAAGGAGATGGTGATAAATATTACAGCTCTGATTATTATGTGAAAAATGCTTCTTTCTTCAGATTAGATAATATTAATGTAGGATACAATTTCGGTAAAGTTTTAAACAACAAAGCCGATATGAGATTCAACTTTAATGTTCAGAATGTACTTGTTATAACCAAATACAAAGGAGCTGATCCTGAAAATGCAGGTGGTATCGATAATAATTTTTATCCAAGGCCAACAACATTTGTGGCAGGACTAAACCTTGACTTCTAATTTTTGTTATAAAAAATAAAAACTTCTTATATGAAAAATAATATTTTTAAAATTGCGATGTTGCTGCTGGGCTTTGGTGCTGCAGTAACCTCTTGCACAAAGGATCTGGATCTTAAGCCAACCAATGATGTTACATCAGAAGTGGTTTACAGCACTCCTTTGGGATACAAGCAGTCATTGGCTAAAATATATGGCTCAATGGCATTAACAGGTAACAGTGGCCCTGCAGGCGCAGCGGATGTGTTCTATCCTGGTTCTGATGAAGGTCAGAATGCTGATTTTTATCGTACTTACTGGAAAGCCCAGGAATTAACAACCGATGAGGCTGTGATTGCATGGGGTGATCCTGGTATTCCTGATTACCATAACATGAGCTGGTCTCCTGCCAATTTGTTTATTCATGGTGTATATTATAAATCTCTTTATGGTATCACTATCATCAACGAATTTTTACGTCAGGCTACTGATGAGAAACTGGCAGCAAGAGGAATTGCAGGTGCTGATGCAGATGCAATCCGTAAATACCGTCCTGAAGTGCGTTTCTTAAGAGCATATCAGTATTGGGTATTACTTGATTTGTTTGGTAACCCTCCATTCGTTACAGAAGAGAGTGTGATTGGTGGTCCAAATCCTCCACAAATTAAACGTGCAGATTTATACAAGTATATTGAAACTGAACTACTGGCCATTGAAAGCGAATTACCTACTGCAAAAACAAATGATTATGGAAGAGCTGATAAAGCTGCAGCACAATCATTGTTGGCTCGTTTGTATTTAAATGCTGAAGTATATGCTGCTACTCCAAAATGGACGGAAGCTGCAACTTATGCTAAAAAAGTAGTGGATGCAGGTTATACTTTAATGCCAAATTATCAAAACCTGATGTTGGCTGATAACAATACAAGCAATCCTGAATTTATCTTTACCATCAATTATGATGGCGGTAAAACCCAGGGTTATGGCGGTACAACTTTCCTTACACACGCATGTGTAGGTGGTAGTATGTCAGCTGCTTCTTTTGGAATTTCCGGTGGCTGGTTTGGTTTAAGAACAACCAAGGCATTGGTAAATAAATTTGCTGATCCTTCAGGAGCTACTGATAAAAGAGCACAGTTCTATACTTCAGGTCAAACACTTGATATTGCGAATGTGGCCACTTTTACAGATGGTTATGCCATCTCTAAATACAGAAACGTAACAAGAACAGGTGGAATGGGAAGCAGTATGGATTTTTCTGATATTGATATTCCTGTTTTCCGTTTGGCTGAAATGTATTTGATCTATGCTGAAGCTGTTAAACGTGGTGGTACCGGTGATATTAATATCGCTACCGGTTATATTAATAATATCCGCTTAAGAGCTTATGGTAATACCAGTGGTAATATCATCGCCGGCGATATTACGTTGGATTTCCTACTGGATGAGCGTGCAAGAGAATTGTATTGGGAAGGCCATCGCCGTACCGATTTGATTCGTTACAACAGATTTGTAGAATCTACTTATTTGTGGCCATGGAAAGCCGGTGTTGCAGGTGGTACATCTGCCCCTGCATTCAGGAAGTTATTCCCGATTCCATCAGCTGATATGAATGCAAACAGAAATCTGGTTCAAAATTCCGGATACTAATAAACCAAACAAAAAATTAAGCTATATGAATAATATATTTAAATCACTAATGTTCCTGGTTTTGGCCGGAAGTCTTTTTTCTTGCAAAAAGGATGAGAACCAGGTAATTTTTGAAGGAGGAACCAATCCTGTACTTACATCAAGTAGTGCAAGTATTCCACTTTCATTTATTAATAAAGACTTGCCTGCTGTTACAGTTAGCTGGACAAATCCTGACTATAAATTTAATACAGGGCTTAGCTCACAGGATGTGAACTATACACTGGAAATAGATACAGTTGGCGCAAATTTTACCAGTCCTTACAAACAAACAATTACCGTTTCAAAAGATCTTTCTAAATCCTTTACGCAAGGTGAATTGAATGGATATCTTTTAAATCAGTTGTTGTTGGTTCCTGACGTTAACCATCAGGTTGAAATGAGGGTAATCGCTACATTGGCATTTAACAATGCACCACTTATTTCAAATAAGTTGGTTTTTACCATCAAACCATTTTCAATTCCACCAGTAGTAACGCCGCCAGCATCTAACAAATTGTTTATGGTGGGTAGTGCAAGTCCGGGCGGATGGAGCAATCCAGTTCCTGTACCAAGCCAGGAGTTTACAAGAGTAAGCAATACTTTGTATGAACTTACTGTAAATATCTCTCCGGGCGGATCTTATCTTTTCCTACCAGTTAATGGTAGCTGGGATGCTAAGTTTGGCGGATTCGGTGGCAACAATAGTAACAATGTGAATGGTGGAGATTTCAGAGATGGCGGATCAGATTTACTGGCCCCATCAACATCAGGTGCACATAAAATTGTTGTAGATTTTCAAAGAGGAAAATTTACTGTAACCAAATTATAAGTAAACCGTAATGGTTTCTACAATAGTTTTTATAAAATAAATTAATTATGAAAAAAATATCTAAACTACTGCTTTTCGCAACATTGCTGTTTGCCTTTGCTTCCTGCGACAAAGTGGATAATCTTCCATTGTATGGTGCAGGTAATGCATCCGTATTAACAGCTTCTGCAGTAGCTGTAACACCTTTACCTGCGGATTCCAATAATGTTGTTTTAACATTAAACTGGACTTATCCGAATCACAGTACTGATTCAAGCAATATCAAATACACGATTCAGTTAGACTCTGTAGGTAAAAACTTCGCTGCTCCTTTCACAAAAGTGGTAATGGGAAAACTTTCAGCTACTTATATTGCTAAAGAATTAAACAGTTTCTTGCTTGCAAGAGGCTATGCTTTTAATGTTGCTGTAAGCATGCAGGTGAAACTTATTTCATCTTATGCCAATAACAATGAAACAATTGCATCTAATATTGTTGCAGTAAGAATGACTCCTTACAAAGTGCCGCCAAGAGTAGCTTTGCCTACTACCGGTAAATTGTTTATTGTGGGTGCTGCAACTCAAGGTGGATGGGGCAATCCTGTTCCAACTCCAACGCAGGAATTAGCTCGTCTAGATGAAACTACCTGGGCTGGTGTATTCCAAATGAATGGCAGTCAGCAATACCTTTTATTACCATTGAATGGTGATTGGGGAAATAAATTCTCTGTTTCCAATGGTGCACTTGCAGGTTTGTCTGCTGGTGGTGATTTTGGATTTAACCTTCCGGATAACTTCCCTGGCCCATCTGCTTCAGGTTGGTATAAGATTATTGTTGATTTCCAAACTGGTAAATTTAAAGTGACTCCTTATACCAGTACTTTACCTACCAACTTGTTTATTGTTGGGGCAGCAACTCCAGGTGGATGGAACAATCCTGTTCCGGTTCCTTCACAACAATTCACCCGTTTAAATGCATCACAGTGGGAATTAACCCTTCCAATTGTTGCAAGTCAGGAGTATTTAATACTTCCAGTAAACGGAGATTGGGGAAATAAATATTCTGTTGCCAATAAGAGCCTTGCAGGTTTAAGCGCAGGTGGAGAATTTGGTTACAATTTAGGTGATAACTTCCCTGGCCCTTCAATTGCCGGCAATCATAAGATTCTATTAAACTTTGCAACTGTTGAAAATTTTGCAACCGGTAAATTTACCGTAACAAAAGTTCCATAGTAGTAAATTTAAAATGATACTCATAAAAAAACTGCTCCTGAAAAGGGGCAGTTTTTTTTATGGTATTATAAGATGAAAGAATATTCTAAAGATGGCAGCTTGTAGGATTGCGTTTATTTATGATTGATTTACCAAATTTTCCAATCCACCGCAATCGTTTCATTCCTGCTGGTAGGCCTTTGTAAACCCTTTGTCAGATCTTCCACTCTTTGGCCCACTATCTTTTTGAGTTCACTTATTTTCAAAGAGGAGTGATTTTTCATTGCTTCCAGAATGGCATAAGTAAACACCCCATTTTTCAAATCACCTCTTTCCAATGCAAACTGGGTACCTGCTGCAGCAGAGATAACGGTAGCTCCGGTGCTGCGGCCCACGTTTACAAATAATTGCTGCATCAGTTCAAAACTGTTTTTCATTCCTAGTTTTTTTGAGCCGGTAGTAAATAGGGGTGTAACACCTTTGGCACCATTTGTTTTAGAAGTATCTGCAGCAAAGTTTTTTATTTTTTCCATTTCTTCTTTATCCACTTCACCGCTATGGCAGGCATCTATCAATAATAATTTTTTACGTGCCGGAATACTGTCAAGCAAGTTCTCCAATTCGTCATAAGGCAAACCATTCTGTTCAGGGTTTTCAAAGTTAACGGAGTAAGTAGAGAGATAATAATCAAAATCTTTACTTAACATACCGTGGCCGGAGTAGGAGATGATCACTTTATCGTTAACACCTGTTTGCAGTAACTTTAGTTTTAATGCTTTTACATTGCTGATGCTAACGTTTTCATTGAATAAAGTATCAATGGTAATATTATTGCCATATTTATTTTTTAGACTATCAACTAAATCCCGGATGTCTTTGGCGCTATACTTAAGATTGTGTTTAGCGTCCATAAATTTATCTATTCCGATTCCTATAAAATATGTTTTTTCTTTTTGTTTAATTGCAGGAGTATAATTTACGATCAACGGCATGCGGTAACTTTCTGTACCGTTCACATTGCTGACAGAAGTTTCTATGCGGTTTTCTCCCTGCGATAGTTTTATGGTAATGCTGCTGTCAAAACTCTCTGAATGCTTATTGCGCAGGCTGATACCCCGTTGGCCGAAGATGGGTGCTTCATTCACCCAGACGTTAAAGCGATCTAGTTTGTAAGCAAGGTCTTTACCTGTGATATGCAATACCAGGCTTCCGTTTTTTTGGTCATACCTAATTTGATCCCTGTTGGTGAAATCATTTTCCGGTACGCTATTGCCTCCCCGAAAAGCAGTGGTGTCAATACCCAGTTTTTTTATTCTTTTTTCCCAGGCTTGGCGATAGCTTTTTATTAAAGCAGTGTCTTTGCTCCCAATTGCTTCAAGTACTTTGTCGGGGCGATTGTATTTTACATCTAATTGCTCAAATGTTACTATCCCAGCCGTGGGGGTTATGTAATGCAACAGTTTTACACCGCCTTGCGTGGACATGTAATACCCTTCTGGAATCTTTATCACATAATCATCTGTCTTTAGCGATATTAGGGAGTAGATTTGATTCCCGGTTTGAAGGTCGAAGAAAATAATTTCGCTGTTCCTGCTACAAATAATTTGATTGTTTTCAAATGAAACGTTTTTAAAAAAAGTGTTGTTGCCTAAATTTATCGTACGAATTTCTTTTCCTGCCTCAATGTCCCAAATTTTTACTGTATTATCATCAGCAGTAGTTAGCATATTTTTCCCATCAGGAAAAAATAAAGCCGCTGTTACACTTTCCGTATGTCCCTCCAGGGTATGTTTTATTTTTCCTGATTCAGCATCCCACACCCGGGCGATATTATTTCCCGATGCCATTAGTATAAGTTTACTATCAGGAGAAAATTTTATCCCGTTTGGATATTGCGTATATCCTTCAACAGTATAAAGAAGTTTTCCTGTTGCCACGTCCCAAACATTAGCAGTATTGTCTGCAGCAGCAGTAAATATCTTTTTGCCGTCAGGAAAGAATGTTGCGGCCCTTATTTCAAATTGGTGACCTTGTAACGTGAACAAAATCTTTCCGGTAGCAGCATCCCATATTTTGGCAGTCAAATCGCTAACCGGCCCCGTAGATGCAGTCAATATCCTGGTCCCGTCAGGAGAATAGGTCGCTATATCTACACCGTATTTACTTTTGTGCCCTGTTAAGTGAAATAAAACCTTTGCAGATGCAATGTCCCAAACTTTAGGTGTTTCATTCCAAAAAAGAGTCGTGAGCAAACTTTTTTTATCCGGCGATACTTCTGCAGATATGACACAACTACTATTACCACTAAAGTTTTTTAGCAGTTCTCCTTTTTGGGCATCCCACAACTGGGCAACGTTACACGACGCAACGACAATATTTGTTCCTTCTTGAGAAAAGTGTGCGCTGTTTAAAGTTCCCTGTCCTCCCTGAAACAATTTTAGCAATTTTCCGCTGCTTGTTTCCCAGGTCCTTATGTAGGCTCCGTCAGTTGCAGTTAAAAGTGTTTCACCAGAAGGTGAAAATTCGGTGCCGATTACTTGCATAGTATATCCCTCTAATGAGTTCAATAACTTATAGTCATTTATACTCCAGGTTTTTGCTGTAAAGTCGGCCGAAGCGGTTACGATCTGTTGTCCGTCTGGAGAGTAAGAAAAATCAGTTACTGCATTAATATGCTCTGATAAGATTTGTTCCTGTATGCCGGTGACTGCATTCCATACCCGGATTGTATTATCATACGAAACAGAAATTAATTTATTCCCGTCGGGAGAAAAGTCAACATTGCCAATATCAGATGTATGCCCGTTTAATGTAAACAATAGTTTTCCTGTATTGACATCCCACACCGTTGGAGAATAATTATAACTTGTCGACAACACTAGTTTATTATTATCCGGAGAAAATCTTGCAAAACTGCTGGCTCCAATTTTACTTACAGTTAATGTGAAAAGTATCTTACCTGTAGCTACGTCCCATATTTTAGCTGTTTTATCTTCTGATGCCGTAACTATTTTTTTGCCATCCGGTGAATAATTGGCCATGCTCACTTCTTTCTTGTGCCCCGTTAGATCGAATATCATTTTACCGGTTAGGGTGCTCCAAACTTTCGCAGTCATGTCTGCAGATGCAGATAAGAATGTTGAACCATCAGGTGAAAACACTGCTGTGTAAACGCCCTCCTTATGATCTTTAGATTCTAATGCTAATTTTCCATCACCCGCATTCCAAATCCTAACTGCTCCATCATTTGATGCAGTTATTATCTTGTTCCCATCCGCTGAAAAATGAACATCAGCCGCCCAGTAATCATGCTTGAGTGTGTGAAGCAATCTCCCTGAAATTACTTCCCAAATTTTAGCCGTGTTGTCCCATGAGCCGGAAACGATGCTTTTTCCATCTGGTGAAAAGTCAATTCGTGTTATTTCTTTTGTATGACCTTGAAGGCTATGCAGCAATTTTCCGCTTTGACTATCCCATACTTTTACGGTAAAATCATCAGATGCCGTTGCAATTATTTTGCCATTGGGAGAATATTTTGCAGCCACAACCTCTTTAGTATGCCCTATTGGAATAACGAGTTGTAAAGATTGAGCAAAGACTTTATGAGTACACAATCCTAAAAATGTTAAAGCTAGTATTTTCAGCATACAAAAAATTATAGTTTAAGTATTAAAAGTTAGCTGCATTCTCAGCCATTGTAAAATCATATAAATTCCATTCCACTGCAATGGTTTCATTCCTCGATGTAGGTTTTTGCAAACCCTTTGTCAGTTATTTTACTATTTGGCCCACTATCTTTTTGAGTTCATTTATTCATTTAATTATTTCACCAACCCTGCCGCCTTCTCTGCAACTGCAGTAGCCATTTCAATCAGCTTATCCTTTGTTCCACTTATCTCAAATTTGGATTTGATGATTTTGTTTTGTTTGATATTTACTGAAACTGTAATTGCATTTCCTATAACCGTATATCTTCCGCTCAAAGAATACGCATCAGTAGAATTCGTAGCTGTCGCATACACAATTCTACTATCAGTTCCCCTAGCAGCCAGATCGTTTAACTGCAGGTTTATTTGTTTGCTCAATTCCAAATCATCATCAGCTATAGCTTCATCACTGTTTTGAAAATTGCTTGCAGCAAACAAGGGTTTCTCCAATGGTAAAACAATCTTAGCCATTACTTCATCATCTATAATACCAATATTAAAATTAGTATTACTTACGATTTGCGGATCTTGTCTTGCACCGCTTTCTTTTGCTATTTCACTCACTGTTTCTTTGGCTGCAACAAACCAGCGGCTTACATCAAGGTATTTACCGGCTTCTAAAATATCGGGCCTTTCTTTAATGGCTTTCAGTAAGGAATAGGTGAGCAGGCCCTGGGAGTATCTGCCCATTTCATAAGCACTTTGGTTGCTGGCTGAAGCGGAGAGAATAAACAAACCTGAATGCTCATTTAGTTTATCAATGGCTTTTATCTGCCTGGCTTTATCCTCATTTCGGGCAACCATATAATTCTGGTCACTGCTACCCAGTTGCACAAAATCCTTAATGGCCTGGCCGCTGTTGCAGGCATCAAATATTAAGATCCGTTTTTGTGCTTTAATGTTTTGTGGTTTCATCCACTCCGTAAGTTCTGCAGTGCTTATTCCAACATCGGCAATTGCCGATACCGCTGATGCCTTGGAAGCATCAGAAGTCAAAAAATAAAATTGTTTCTTTTCAGTTTCCATTACTCCATGTCCGGCAAAGAAAATCAATAGGATATCATTGGCTGTTGCTTTCTTTCCTATTTCTTCCAATACTTTTTTAATGCTGTTCTTTTCTGGCAACAGGTAATGTTCTTGGGCAGTGGTGAGGTTGTACATAAAGACGTGTTCTTTACCATCGTTGTTCAATAATTTTTTGGCAGCATTGGAAACTGCATTAGAAATATCGCCGGCATCTTTGGCTGCATATTTTAAATCAAGTTCATCACCTTTGTACTCACTAACGCCAATCATAACCGCATACAAGTTTGGAGGAATTGAAGCTTCTTTGGTTCTGTCTTCTAAGAGAATAACGCCACGGGAGGAGATGGCATTATCGGAGGTATAAGCTTTAACGGTAACGGGGTTTTCTTTGCCTTCAATGAACAAATTTTTCAATTCAGCTTTATTAATGATCAGGTCATAAAACTCACCGTTCTTTTTTAATTCTGAAGATTTGTACCTGCGGGCCTCGATACCATTTACCAATAAAACGGTTTCGCCCATACCGCCCCTGCGTGGTTTTATTTTAAAGTAATATTCATCTGGTCTACTGCTTGCATCTTCAACTTCCGGGGTCAGCCCACAAATATTCAGCTCATCCAATGTTTTTGCATTGATGGTTTCGCCTTTCATGATTCTTTCGGCGAGGTTGGGTACCCAAAGCTGGTCTTTTACCTGGTCCAGTTCGATGACTTCGGTACCGCAGGTGAAATAGAGGAGCTTACGGACTGCTTCGGTGCCATCGTATCGGTTGAATTTGTCAACTACTAAATAATCTGTACTGTCAACAGATAAAAAAGTATATAAAAGTTCCCCGGTTTCAGCATTCCAGATCTTACAGGTATTATCATTAGAAACACTCACTACCTGCTTACCATCGGAGCTAAATTCCACCGCATTCACATCAGACTTATGCCCGGCTAAGTCTTTAATTAGCTTCCCGGTTTCTGTATCCCATATTTTTATGATGTTATCCCGCGAACCTGTAACTATTTTTTTTCCATCGGGATTAAATTTAGCACTGTTAATGTATGCGGTATTTCCAACTAAATACGCTAAAACTTTTCCGGTTAATGCATCCCAGACTTTAGCAGTATTATCTGATGACACAGTAAGTATTCTTTTGCCGTCCGGGCTATATTCTGCTTGTACAAAAGATGTATCCCCAACCAGTTCCATAAGAAGGCTTCCATTATCAGCATTCCAGATCTTAACAGAATTACCCCCCGTCAGGGTAAGGATCTTACTTGCATCAGGACTAAATTTAACTGAGTAAAAATATTCCATGGGCCGCCAGTTCAAACCCGCTTTAAGTGATCCTGTTTCCGCATTCCAGATTTTTCCTGATCCGTCCCAGGATACTGTTACAATAGTTTTACAATCCGGACTAAAAATTGCCGACCATACCCAACTGGTATGACCTGCAAGATCCATTAGATGCCTGCCCGTATTTGCATCCCATATTTTTGCTAAATTGTCTTTTGCTGCGGTAACAACTTTTTTATTATCGCTGCTGAATTCCACAGAGCATAACCAGGCATTATGCCCTTTTAGATCAGCGATCATTCTTCCGGTTTGAACATCCCAGATCTTTGCAGTACTGTCTAAAGAAGCTGTAATTATTTTTAGCCCATCGGGACTGAATCTTGATTTTATGACTGGGCCTGTATGACCTTTTAATTGCCTGATCAATTCACCGGTTTTGGCGTCCCATATTAAAACTTTATTATCCGGATGGGTGATAACGAGTTTACTATCCGGACTATATACAACATCGTACACTGAGCCACTGTGTCCTCTTAGATCCATCAGTAGCTTTCCGGTATTTATATCCCAAATCTTTGCGGTATTGTCAGCTGAAGTTGTAACTATCTTATCTCCCTGGAAATTAAAGCCCACGAATTCCACGTGACGATTGTGCTTATTTAAATTGGCAAGAAGCTTTCCAGTTTCTGTATCCCATATTTTCGCAGTTCGATCGAAGGATGTTGTTACTGCCTTTTTGCCATTCCTGCTGAATTTAGCGTTGGTCACGCTTGAAGTATGCCCCCCTAAGTTTACCATTTCCTGTCCGGTTATCGCATCCCAGATCTTTGCCGTACTATCCCCTGAAGTTGAAATAATTTGTTTTCCATCGAAGCTGAATTCTGCTGAGTTCACGCTCCTTTTATGACCTTTAAAATTTAAAAGTTCTTTACCGGTTTCAACATCCCAAATCTTAAGGGTATTGTCATCTGACGCGGTTACAATTTTTTTATTATCCGGGCTGAATCTAACCATACCAATACCCCTGGTATGACCGGTGAAATCAACTAATAATTTGCCGGTATTTACTTCCCATAATTTTGCGGTCTTATCGTCAGATGAAGTAACGACCGTAATACCATTTCTGCTAAAGCAAATTGAATTTACCTCCTTTGTATGTGCTTTTAAATCAAATAACAATTTGCCTGTCAGCACATCCCATATTTTTGCAGTTTTATCTTTTGAAACTGTGACTATTTTGTTGCCATCAGGGCTGAACTCAACGCTTGAGATATTTGCCGTATGCCCAATTAAATTAAAAATTAATAACCCGGTATTTACTTCCCATATTTTTGCGGTTTGGTCATAAGATACGGTAACTATTCTTTTTTCATCAGGGCTGAATTTTACGGATTTAACTGAAGATGAGTGCCCAATAAAGTCCATAATCATATTACCGGTATTGGTATCCCATAATTTTGCTGTTCCATCTAAAGAAGCAGTCACTATGCTTTTTCCATCCTTACTAAATTCAGCAACGTAGATCAAACTTGTATGCCCCACCGGCAGCATCAATTTCGGCTGCTGCCCAATACATATATTAAATGAGGAAGATAAAAAACAAATAAAAAAAATAATCTTATGCAGCATTAGGTAAGTTTAGTAAAAGTTAACACTATAGATGCAGACTGATTTACAATTCATAGAGTCAGCATATTAATTAATTGGTAAAATAATTCTATAATAAAATAATTCATTGCCAAAGCTTCCAATCCTTTGTAATCTTATCATATCTTTTAGAGTACAGCTTCATAAATATATAGGGTATAAATTAAAAAGTTACTTATATCCTTTTTTATTATTTTGTATAACAAAAAAAAGTAATTGGTGTTACTAAAAAATACCTACTAGTAGGTATTTTTTAGGTTAATGAATCAGATATCTTTGAAATAAAAAATTATGAAATAGATTCTACCACAAGTTTGCTAATTGTAGCTGTTATGACCTTGTCTGTTTCAGTTGCAACTGCACAAGCCAAACCAACCCAAGCTAAAACAGCTAATCCAAAAGCAGGTAAAAAGAAACAAACCATTGAGTTGAGTGCTCAAACTACTCCTACAGAAGAAGTAACTAATTTGCAAAGACCCGTAAATGACAAAAATAATCCGGTTGAAAAAAACCGTGGAGATGTTTATGGCGATGGTTACAGTGATATCATTTTTGATAACTGGACAGGGCTCTATGTCGATTTATATGTAGATGGAAGTTACAGAGGTTCTGTGGCTCCTTGGGATGTAAAAACTACCTGGGCTATTCCTGGAAGAACGAGATTGTATGCTAAAGCAAGTTTTACTGATGGATCATATAATTATTGGAGTTTGACTGTAAATACAGGGTATCAATATACTTTAAAGTTAAAATAAAAAATAAAAGCCGGTTCTTAAATGAACCGGCTTTTACTTAAAACCATTCAAAATCCATATTTCGTTTTGGTCAGTGCTGTATTTAATGAATGTTTGATAAAAGAAAGCAGTTCAAAAAAATTGGTAATTGCTTTTATTTTAATAATCAATTCCAAACAAAGAAAAGCTGGCCCATTGCGATGGGTTTTTGTATATTTTTTTGGTGTCCAGGATAGCTAATCTTAAAGGTTCTGAAGGCATAAAACGATGAGGACTTTGTAAATGATAAATAAACCTACTCATCAGGTAAGCAGTCGCATCATCATCCACATTCCATAAACTCATAATTACATGATTGCTGCCTCCCAATAAAAAACTTCTGGCAATTCCGGCAGTGCCTGCTTCAAGCGATTTTCCCAAACCGGTTTGGCAGGCTGAGAGAATAACCATTTCTGGTAAGCTGTGTTTCCTTCCCCTCATTCCCATAATTTCTTTTGCTGTTAGATAAGGCGATTTTCCGCTGAGTACCAAAAAACTTTTGCCCATTGGGTCTTCTTGGTCGGCTATACCATGCGTAGCAAAATAGGCCACGTCAGCGTCAAAAATATATTTTAATATACTGTCTTTAGTGGCGTTTTTTCCTTTTAGAAAAACGTATTTGTTTTTTACAACTTTAATAGTTGCTGCTATTTCTTTTTCTGCCCCGGGAAGATTGGGAAAAATAAACGAACTGTCGGTTGGGTAGGCGGGATTGCATATCAATAAAGGGTTTTCAAAAACAAAAGACATTTTATCAATGGATGAAAAACCCTGGTCTTTATCAAAACTATTGGGCAATTTATCACCCATCCAACTGCCGATACTATTTTTTAGAATTTTCGTACGCAATGCCACCAAGTCAATAAGGCTTGGTATGATGGTAAAACTACAGCTATCTATCAGGAAGGATCTATTGCCATACGGTTGTAAAAGATGAAAAGGAATGGTGCCAATATTTAATGCGGGAATGATTAGTAAATGTTTTGTGTTTTTATCAAATGTTGGAGGTAGTAGGATATCTGTTGCATTTTTTATGGCTTTGTTAAATGAAATAGCAGCCGGCTGCTTTTTATTAAGAGAAATACTACCTCTGCTCACAGGAGTGCGGCTGCTGCTGAGTGTATAAAGATTTAATGATTGATTAATATTAGCACCTAACTGAAGCAGTTGTTCTTTTTTTATGGCTAATTTTTCGATTTGAATTATTTTACCTGGCTTAAAATAGGATATTCTTAAGGTATCATTATTAAAAAAGTAGAACAGTATTCCTATGTCTTTTTTTTGAGAAAAAAATTGGCCTAATAATTTAGCTAATGCACTATCAGAATTTATATTGTTTCCAGCATAAGTTTTGAGGAGGTTTCGTATTTCTTCATCTGGCATTCCCCTCGATGTTAAGAGTTCATTATACTGCTTCTCATAGATACTGTAGACTTGTTGGTTAATACCCGTAATCGGCTGTTGAGCTTCTACTTCAGCATTAAATAATAACAAACTAAAACTTAATAAAAAAATACTTTTCATCTTTATTTCACATTTTTCTTTTTAATACCTTAACAACCACTCAAAATCTACATTCTCTCTTCGGCTGGTTGGTTGCTGCCGCCCCCTGGTAAGTTCGCTTACTTTTTTACTTACATACTGTTGCAGTTCCTGTACACTTACTTTGCCATCATTGTTTCCCCCATCTGTATCCGCCTTTTTTTCTGCAATCCCTTTTCTTACACAATATGTAAATACGCCATTGTTCCATTGGGCTGATTCAAGCGCATATTCCATACCTCCTGCAGCAGAAATGACGATAGCACCATTACTCCCACTAAGGTCTGCAAATAGGTTTTGCATAACCTCAAAACTATTGTTGCTGTTTTCTTTGGTTGAATATAATTTAATGACACCTCTGGGCGAAGTACCATTTACCTGCTCGCTGCTATCGGCTGCAAGGATTTCCGTTTTATTGGCCAGTAGTTCATCCTTGTCCAATGCACCAGAATGACAGGCATCAATTAACAGTAATTTTTTTTGTGCAGGGATATCATTCAACAGTCCCTCTAAATCTTCATATTTTATACCGTTTTTTTCTGGGTGCGTAAAATCCATATCGTAAGTGGCATAATAAAAATCGAAAGATTTATTTAATAAACCATGCCCTGTAACTGCCAGTATGATTCGGTCATTTACATCCGTTAAAAGCAGTTTCTTTTTAATGGATAGAATGTTTTCTTTGGTGGCACTGGCATTTATAAATGTATCTATATGCAGGTCACTGTATAAATCATTAAATGTATAAGCAAGGTCACGAATGTCCTTGGCAGAATATTGCAGGTTCATACTGGCATCTTTGTAATTGGCTACAGCAATACCAATAAAATAAGTCTGTCCGCTTTTTTTACTTTTATAATTACTGATAATTTCAAAACTTTCTCTGAGTGATTTTATCCCTTTAATATTCGTGCAGTATACTTTTATACTGTTGTTTCCCCTCGCAAGCGGAATCGTAACTTTTTGAACCAGTTCTCTGCTGTTATATTGACTTAAGTCCAGCCCTGCGTTTCCTAACACAGGACTATTGTTTACCAATACCTGCAAGGATTGCAGAGGGTAATTATTGTCACTGCATTCAATAGAAAGGGTATAATTACTTTGATTGGTAATTGGCTGTACTTCTGATTTGTCTTGCAAACGTACCAGCGGAAGTTGGATCTTCCTACTGTTATCGTTTTCACTGAGACCCAGCTTGTCTAACCTTTTTTTATAAGCTGCATAGTAGCTGTTTACAAGGCTGCTGTCAACCCGCCCAATTTTACCAAGAATGATATCAGGTCTGTTTAATTGTACATCAAATTGATCAAAGGTATAGGCATTGTTGTTGTAGGAAAAGATAATTGCATCCAATGTATTTTTAGGCGCCATATAATATCCTTCGTCATCAGAAATCATACAGTTCCTGTCTTTGGGAACATAAATATTTACAACATGCGCACCTGTTATGGCATTGTAAAGATTGATCTTACTGTCGAAACCGGAAGTTGCAAGCAGTTTGCCATTATTACTGATAGCCATCATGGTTAGCTGGTTTGTATGCCCCTGCAATGAAAAGAGGGTAGCGTCATTTGAAACCTGAATAGCATCAATGCTGGTATAATTGCTTTGAGCATACAATGTTTTTTCATCAGGAGAAAGGAGCAGTTGATAGGCGTAATGGCCATCTTTGTTTAAAGCCCTTGTATTAATGAGGACTAATGTTGAAGCATCATATTTACTAAGATTACCCATTTCGTCTGTTATATAAATATATTGCTGGGTCACGGCTGTATAATTGGGAGCAGGAATTAAAATACTGTCCAGCACAGATCCATTTGTAGCTGAAATGATTAAAATTTTATTATCCGCAGTAACGGCCAGTAACCTGTTTCGGTGTTCATCATAATTTAGTTTGTTGATAGCGCTGTTTTCTCCAGTCAGGTATTTTTTGCTGAACAGGAGTTGATTGTTTTTTGTGTCCCAGGCATTGATCAACCCTTTGGTACTGCTAAGGAAACAATATTGATTGTTTTTACTCAGTTCAAAAGCTGCAAACGTTTCTCCATCAGGCAGCGAAAATTCTTTGGCATTTTGGCCCTTTTTATAATCCCAAAAGAACAAGGTCTTTTTATCAGTACTGGTATAGGTTCCCAATTGTTCGTTATTAAGTAACAAATATTTGTTCTCAATAAAACTAGTTGCATTAAAGAGCGATTCATATTTACCATTTCTTAAGTCAATTTTAGAAACTTCATTGTGCAATACAACAAGGCCATTGTCATCTTTTGTAAACTGAACACTCATGACGATATTGGCAAATGAATGAATGTCTTTATAATTGATGGTAGTATTGTTGCGGATATCCCAGCCTGCAAAATTGTAAACCCTGAGTGGGCCCCCAAGATCAAACCTGGCAAATACTGATTTTCCATCACTGCTAAATTGCATATCTGCAAGTATATTAGTTTTTAAGTTGGTACTGTAAATCCTTTCATAATGATCATTAAGGTTCACTATTATAAAACTATCTTTTGCAGTTGGGAAACAGATATACTTACTGTCGGGGCTAAACGATTCTGAAGCATAGTAAGTACTGCTTCCCTGTGCAAAAACACCTAACTTATATTTTAATATAATTTTGTGTGTTTCTGTACTTCTTATGGTTAGCAATGAATCAGTAGAAACCACACTCATGTATTTTCCATCATTGCTTAATTTAACAGAAAGCGCTTTGCCCTTGTATTTATACCACCTTGTCATTTCTTTGCTGTCGGTATCCCATTTATAAACCATACTGTCTGCTCCTGCAGAAAATAAAACATTGTCAAATATGGGATGAAAGGCAAGCCCGTATACAGTTCCTTTATGAAGCTTCAGCGTTTTGATTATTTGTCCTGTTTCAATACTGCGGAATTTTATCAATGAATCCCTGCCTGCACTTACAAGGAATTGATGGTCGTTTGAAAATTTAATAATCCTTTCGGGTTTTTCTGTTTTATAGCTGAGGAGTTTACTGTAGTTATAAGCATTGTACACATTAATAAAACTATCCAATCCTGCACTGGCCATGTATTTTCCATTTTTACTAAAATCAATGCTGCTTACTTCATCCGTATGATCGGTGAGTGTAATAATTTCTTTACCAAGGTTATTATCCCAAATTTTAATCAGGTTGTCCATTCCTGCGGTAGCAAAGTATCTGGGATTGCTGGAAGGGGTAATGGTATATGGGAAAATATGCCCGTTTTGTATGGCCACTTCTATTTTGTTGGATTTTTTCCATTGAAGTTTTGTATTATTTACCCAGGTAAGTCCTTCGGTATTTTTTGATTGGCTGAATGTATAAGCAGCTATATTTAACAGGCTATCTGCCTGTTGATTGTTGTAAAGCCTTTTTTCTATCTGAGCAGAAAGAACATGGTTCCATCCTTTATCGAAACTGATTTTGGTTGCAATTCCCACCTGGTCTAACAAATTTGATAGCAAACCTGCTTCTTTTATATTATCAAGAATACTTTTTTGCATTGCTTCATTAAACCATTCGGCTGCAAGTTTCCCTTCTTCTATTTGTGAAGCCAGTTTTTTTATTTCCCGTTGTATTTCTCCGTTGTCTTTAAATCCAATCAGGTAAGGTTTAACATCTTTAGGATCCAGTGGCGTGTTGTTGATTACCCAGGTTGCATAGGTTTCTGAAAACCTGTAATTGTTTCCAATATATTTTGCAGGGAAAGCATTTACAAAGTTTAAAAATAATTTTAAATGAAGCGGCTTAGTTTCGTTCATAGCCCTAACAGCATTGTATCCTGTAAATAGGCCATTTTCTATTTTGTCTCCCAGTTGATTATTGGTAAGGGTGTCTGCTGCAAATAATGTTACGACTTCTTTTACGGATGCTTGAAATGTTTCAAAAGATTCACTTTCTGTTAAGGAGTCTGCATAGTAATAGTAAAACCGGTAATGATAGGGATACTGTTTGTAATTGTTAACAAGAAAAAGGTTGTTTAATAAAAGTTTTCTGATAGATACATTTCTCCAGCTAAGAGGGGTTTGTACATAAACGGCCGCTTGGTCACCTGTTAATATTTGAATAGTACCAATCTTTGTTTTTACAGTTGTTTGGTTAAGACCCACTTGTATGATTCTTGCAGAACTGATAAAACTTATATCGCTGTGTTGCAGGGTATCTCTTTGGTCATAATGTGTAAAAAGATCCAGGGATTTTTCTTCCATATTTATACCGTCATAACTGCCCGCCAAAATGGTTACCAATAAAGAATCTCCTTCCTTTTTGATAACAGATACCGGAAAATAAGCAACAGATCGTTCCTTTTCATTGATAACAGGATATTTAAAAGGAAGATTTTTTTGAACAATCGACCGGTGCAGGTCTATCAAATTTACCAATGCCGTTTCTTTTTCTGAAGCATGGTTATACTTTCGGGCATTTTGTAATGCACGCATTAAATATTCATGTGCTTTTAAAATATTCCCTTTTTCTCCGAAGGTCAAACCTGTTTCATTATATATAAAAGAGCAGGTTATCTCATGGTGTAAATTGTATTTTCCAATAAGTTTTTCCCCTTTTGAAAAACTTATTATTGCACTGTCATAGTGTTTCCTGCCCAATTGTTCTTCTCCCAGTTTTGCCAACTCTAAAAGTTTTGCAAGAGGAGCTTGGGCAATAGATATGATTGAAATAAATACGGCTAGTAAAGTTGTGTATATTTTTTCTTTCAT
Organism: Chitinophagaceae bacterium; assembly: GCA_947504605.1. Lineage (GTDB taxonomy): Bacteria > Bacteroidota > Bacteroidia > Chitinophagales > Chitinophagaceae > Ferruginibacter. The sequence goes on along the minus strand of CANNJE010000016.1, from coordinate 19,062 downwards.
ACTTATAAAATAAGATTGTTAAAAGAAGAGGATGCCCTAAAAGCATCCTCATAAAATATTAAGTCCTTATTTACTTGAACAGCTGTATAATTTTATTTTTTTCCAATTCCAAGATTGTTGAGGTTAAAAGTTACACTTAAAAAGCCTCCTACGCCATAGCCGTTGGTTGTAAGTTTTGCAGGGTCCGTTTCCCTTGTTTTACTACCAACCTGGTAGCCATTTGCTAGTTTGTTTACTTTAGCCCCTGCAGCTCCAACGGTAACAAGGATCGGTTCGTTTTTGCCAATGGCGCCAGTAATGCCCAAAAGAAAATTGATATCTTTTTTTTCACCTTGAAGTGGGATGCCAAATCCAAATGCACCTCCCCATTTTACCCCCTTGGTTTTACCTGCATAAAAATGAATAAAAGTACTTAGTAGGGGAGTAAACAGGTCTTTTTTTCCTGAACGAATCAAACTGTCAGCTCCAATATAATAACTGGTATTATTGGCATCAAAATAACTAAATGCTACCCCAACAGAATTTCTGATGCGTATATTTTTTTTAGTGGTCAGTTCAAAATACTGCACCATCGTATCTTTTGAACCCATATCAGGCTTGGGATATAATTCAAGCTTTAAATCTGAAATATCTTCTTCGTTTTTTACTGCGTAAGAAAACTGAAAATTAGCAGCATTGATCTCCTTATATAATTTTGCAACCGCTGCAACTTCATCCAACAAAAGATTCGGATTAGCCCCTTCTGCTATTTTAAGACGCTCCAGTTTTTTATAACTATTGCTGGCATTTTCTCCTATTTCCTTCATTGTTTTTTCTTCGTAAACAGTTGCGGGGTTTACAAGCTTTTGTTGCTGCTGAATACTGTTTAAAAGAGAACCGGCCTCATCAAGAGAATTATGGAGTTTGTTATTATAGTTTTTGCCTATTTCCAAAACACTGCTTATTTCCAGCTCATTGGTATTTAAAACCTTTTTCACCACATTTACGGCTTCAGCTTTTATGTTAGCTTCTTTTTTTAGAATATCATATTTTAATTCGGTGAGTTGAAGTTTGGCTGTTTGAAGTTCCTCTAGTTTTTTGCTCAACTCTTGAATATCATCATAATTATCTACATATTTTGCTACAGTACTGAGGTAATTATAAGTAGCATCATCCAAATTGTCATGGGTTAATTCTCCTCTGTTTTTTGGAAGATCTAGTTTAGGAAGTCCTCCCATCAAATCGCCCATGCCACCTGCCAATACACTAAAGGGGTTAAAAGCATCACCGTAACCAACCTCTTCGTCTACCGGGGTTTTAAACGCCGTTACTTTTGCATTCCAGTAAAACGGATTGTAGTTATTTACCTGCAGTAAAATCCTTCCATTTTTGCGCAGGTCTATATTTTTTATTTTTATAGTGTCCTCCTGTTGTATCTTAAAATACTTTGTTTGCTGATTCTGCATATCATACCTAATAAGGTATTGCTGGGCATGACTAGTTGATGCTAAGAAACAACAGAAGGCCACTGATAAAAATTTCATTGTAGTTGGTTTAATAAATTGTATTATTTTTTTGGATACCTAAATTGGTATGCCTGTGAGGTATAAAGATTTTTTAATTCGCCTTCCCCTGTTTCAAATACTATTTTAAAAGTCACTTGCATATTTTGGCTAAGTGCACTGTAAGGTATTTGATCTATTGGCAAAAAGAATTCAAAATCTTTTTTATTGTTTTGGTTGTATTTGATGGTTTTATTGGCTGTAAGCAAAACAGTTCTCATCGTTGCGACAACACCATTTTCTTCGTAAGTGCCGTCTTCATCTTCAAATCCATAGCCTTCTTCATCATAAAATTTGAAGATCATTTTTACCTTACCTGCTTTGCTTCCGGTTTTAAGATCAAAGGATGGAAACAGAGAGATACCCATTTTAACGTCATTGCCCTGTAATACAATGCCTTTAAAATTTTGAATATTTACCCTGGTAACTTCATTTTTTCTTTTGCCCTTCACCGGGTATAAAGCTTTGATGATTTCAATATCACCGGGAGATAATTGCATGTTCCAGTCTACCGTATACCCATCAATCGTTTCGCCGGGGTTGATAGGGTAGTGCATAATAGATTTGTTGTCGTATTTGGTGCCATTGGTATAAGATTTTTTGTAGGTTTCAAAAACCTGAAAATCTACATCTGATTGTGACCAACCCATTTTAGCATACTCAACATATAATTTTTCTTTATCCCAGTTAATTCCAGAGATAGGACTGCTATGTTCGTGTAATAATCCAATAGAATGCCCAAATTCATGCAATACAACTGTTTTTAAGAATCCTGCATCACCGTTAATATCGGCAGAGTCAAGGTTCATCGTTTCTGAATTGGCATCAATTTGTTTACAAACGGTACCAATATAGGAATCATGGCCATTTCCATTTCCTATAAATACCCTGATATCAGCATCACCTGACTTAACAAAATTAAATTTCACATTGGCATATTTTTCCCATTCTTTGGCAAGGGGTTTAATCTTGTCCTGTAATTCTTTACTGCCACTCAGGAATTTCACTTTAATGGTAGTGCCTAAATCCCAGAGATAGTAGTTGTCGGCCAAACCACGTCCCTTGGTTGTATCAGAACTGTTTTTGTGAAAGTTTCCACGAACACTGCGTTCGATGGTGCTACAACCCTTGTGCTGGGCCGATACCTGCATACTGATGCAGCTAGATAAAAGTACGGTTAGAACTAATTTTGTCATTGGTTAAAAGTTTAAGTTAGAGCAATTTATCATTTTTTGTTATTAATTAAAAATACACGTTATTTATAAAAGTTTATTGCAATCAAGACAATATTAGCTGCTTCAATATCTCAAATAAGATATTGCACTGATTTTTTATGATAAAGGATTTGTGGATTTTTAAAACGAATACATCTTACAAACTATAGAGCGGACAACGGGTAATATTTCACAATATGAATTTAATATTTAAGTAACATAACAAGCCCTTAACATTTTCATAGAAATCCGGATTTTTATATTTACCTAATAAAATTAACCTTTTGACCATGAATAAAAAAAAAATCAGCAAACTTTTATTTTTATGCTGTAAAACTGTTTTTTTTCTCGCAGCAATTCTTTTTAGCCATTTAGTTCATGCTCAAAAGCAGCAACGGGCCCTTATAATTGGTATTAATACCTATAAACCCCCGTTAAATGAAATAACAGAAACGACTAGCCGTAGATCATGGACTAACCTGGATGGTTGTGTAAATGATGCTTCTTCTATGCGGGATCTGGCCGTTTCCAAATATGGGTTTAAGGAATCCGATATTACAACTTTATACAACGAACAGGCTACCAGAGACCGTATTTTAGCAGAATTAAAAAAACTGGTAAAAGAAGCAAAAGTCGGTGATATTGTATTTATATACTATGCCGGTCATGGTAGCCAAATGAAAAACTCGCTTTCAAAGGAAGCAGATAAAAAAGATGAAACCATGGTGCCGTCAGATGCCTGGAAAAAAGGGGTATCTGATATCAGGGATAAAGAACTGGCTTATTATTTTAACCTGCTGGTGGATAATGGGGTACTCTTAACCGTTATATTTGACAGTTGTCATAGCGGCTCCATTGGACGGGGGACAGAGAATTTTTTAAACGATCCTCCCAAGGCACGTTATATTGATGAATCGGATATAGATGCCAAGGATTCTTCAGAACCTGCTCGTCCGGAAGACAGAGGTGCAATGATCATTTCTGCTGCACAGGATTTTGAATTTGCCAAAGAACAAACAGACGAAAATAAAATTCCTCATGGGGCATTTACCAATGCCTTGCTTAAAGCCTTGCAGCAATTATCGCCTGATGCATCTGCCAATGATATTTTTAACAGCCTTACAGCCATTATGAAATATTATGGCAAAACCCAGGAACCGGTACTTGCAGGAAACGAAGCCCGCAAGAACGGGACTTTGTTTGCCTTACCTAAAGGAGCGGTAAAAAACAAGTTTATGGTAGCCAGCAGCCGCAAAGAAGCGAAGGGAATTGAAATGCAGGGTGGTTATGCTTTTGGTTTAGCAGAAGGCGTAAAACTGGCCAATAAAAATGATACCCTGCAGATCGTAGAAATGAGGGGTGCCAATAAAAGCCTTGCAATAGTATTAAGTGGTAGCAAAGAAAAAATATTGCCCGGTACATTGTTTGAAGTAATTAACTGGGCTAGTAGCAAGGCTCCTGCCTTAAAAGTATATATTCCCAAAGCTGTTACAGATAATCAACTGAAAGAATATACCAAAACCTATCAGGCAGTAAGAGGAGCCCAAAAAATAAATTGGGTGAACGATCTTGCAAAAGCCAATCCCGATCAGATCTATTATTTTGAAAACGGCCAATGGAATTACAATGATAAAAAACTAGGGAAAAAACAAATGGCCGGCGGCTTTACACCTGCTTCATTTAAATCTTCGCTGGGTAACGCAACTTCTGCCTTTGTATCGATGCCGGCATCTGAGTCCATTTATCAAAATCTATCCAAGAGTTTTGAAATATACAACAATATTGAAATTGTGAACAGTCCAGGTGAATCTCAGTATTCGCTTATCGGTGTTTTAAACGAAACCAATAACCTTGAATATGCCCTGGTAAAAAGCCAGGTAACCTTGCAGGATACTACGGAAAGTCTTCCGGCACGTACAGACTTTTTCGTTTACAATGGCAATGAATCTTCTGCTGCTTCTATTGCATCTGAATTAAGCGAATCGGCATTTAAAATTGCTAAGATCAAAGATTGGTTAATGCTTAGCAGTCCAAAAGGACAAAATAAGTTTCCCTTTGTATTAAGTTTTCAGGGATATAGCACCGAACAATTATTAACGATTGATAAAGTAAAAGTTGGGGATACACTTTCCTTGTTTGTAGAAGAAGATAAAACTGAAGGAGGATGGAAAAGCAATTATTCTAAAAGATATATTTATGTTTTTTCCATCGACAGTAAAGGCAAAATGAACCTGTTATTTCCATCTGTTAGTAGTGGCAATACAGAAAATCGCTTTCCGGTTACGGATGGCAATAATGTGGCTGATAAAAGAACAAGGGTAGCCGATTTATTAGTTGAATTACCTGCTGGAGCAGATAATTATTTTATGTTGTCATCAGAGCAAGCCATCAGTAACCTTTCTATCTTTGAACAGGAAGGCGTTTTGAGCCGGGGACGTGATGTCAATACCAAAGGAGGATATAATCCATTGGAAGATGTATTGTATACCGGAAGCAAAACAAGAAGTCAAACAATTATAACACCTGTAACCTGGTCTATTCATAAAAAAGTACTTAGGACCTCTGAATAAATTTATGCTAAAATACCTTTTTAAAAGAGATACCATACTGGCTACCATCATGGTTTTTGTTGTAATGGGAATGCTGGCCTTGATTCCTATTAATACCCACGTGCTGGATCCTATCAAACTTGCCCTGCAGGATTTTGATTACAACGATATGGCCTATTCGCAGTTTAATAAAAATAGCCATACCGCAGTAGATACGGGTATTGTAATTATTAATATTGGGGAAGCAGACCGTACAGAGATTGCTGCTATTATTGAAAAAGCTGCTGCAGAAAATCCAATAGTAACAGGGGTTGACGTACTTTTTAATGAACCGAAAGAGGCTCAGGTTGATTCAATACTTCAACAGTTATTCTCTAGCTCAAATAAAATTGTGCTGGCCTATAATTTAGTGGCAGAAAAAGAATCTCTGGAAACAACCGGTTTTTTATATGAACAATCCCGGGAAAAAGGATATGCCAATTTTGTGGGAGAAGAGGGAGGCAGCATCAGGCATACTGCGCCATTTATAAAAGGGGAAAAGGAATTGTATTTTTCCTTTGCTGCAGCAATTACACAAACAGCCTATCCTGAAGCGTATGAAAAATTGAAATCCCGGGATAAACTTACAGAGCAGATCAATTATACCCGTGTTCCCGAAAAGTACCTTGTAATAGAAGGAAAAGATTTTTTGCAAAACACGGAATCAACGATGTTGCTTACCAATAAAGTAGTATTGCTGGGTTACGTATCTAATAACCCCAATAATATAGAGGACAAACATTTTACCCCTTTTAATAAAAAATCGGTTGGTAAAACTATACCCGATATGGAAGGGATTTTTATTCATGCCAATATTATCAGTATGATGCGAGACGGCGATTATATTAAAAAATCTCCTGTATGGATTAATTGGTTCATTGCATCTTTATTATGCTGGTTACATATGAGTTTGTTTATTCGTTATTTTATTGATAAGCATCTATGGTTTCACCTGGTGGCAAAAATGGCACAATTGTTTTCGGCGGTGCTCTTTGTTTATCTTGGTTTATTGTTTTATTATAAGTGGGACCTAAAGATCAATCTTACGCCCACATTCGTAGCCATCATTCTTGCAGTAGATGTGCTTTATTTTTACGAAGCCATCATCAAATGGCTGCACAAACGATTGGGCATTTATTCAATTTTTATAAATACACATCATTAATATGAAGTTGTTTTTTATTTTTCTTTCATGCCTGTTTATCCAAAGCAGTTTTGCTGCGGATATTTCCTTCGTGATTTATCATAGCAAAGGCAGTGTAAAAAAAACAGGAACCTTGTTGAATTTAAAGAAGGGCGATAAACTACTAACAACCGACATTTTACAACTGGGCGAGGGCAGCAGTGTAATGCTGGTTTGCAGTAATTATAAAGTAATACAGGTGAGTAAAAGAGGGCTTTATCCTGTAAAAGGTTTACTTGCTTTATGCGACAAAGATCAAAAAGCGTATAGCAGCACTTACTTTAAATATGTTTGGGAACAGTTCACGCATCCGCATGGTGAACCAGAAAAAGACCCGGAGGAATACATGAAAAATGTAGGGGCTGTTAGCCGAGGCTGTAATGAAGTTGCAACAGGTATTCCGACAGATACGATCTTATATCATTCCGGCTCACTTCCTATAAACTGGTGGTCTGCTTACCAAAATCCGTCAGCCGCTATTTATGAGCAACCATTAGATGGAGCACCCGTAAAAAAAATACCACTTGTAAAAGACAAACCGCTTCCCCTAAATAATTTATTGAATCAACTGGCACCGGGAGAATATTATTGGCAGATTATTGGTGAGGATGGTAGCGGATGCGAACGGAAGTATGTGAAAATCATTGACAAGGCTTCTTATACAAAAAGGGTCCTTGAAATAGTAAATGCTATTCCGGTAAGCAGCCCTGCAGAAACAGCTTTTGCACGTGCTTACCTGTTGGAAGAAAATCATTTTATAACAGAAGCAATGGAGTATTACAGGCAGGCAGTTACATTAAATGCTGCCAATGAAATCTATAAAAAATCATTCAATAAATTTTATGAGACTAAATTTTAGTTACCTCTTATTGGCAGTTTTAATTTCGGGTATACTTGGTAGTTGTGCTGGCTCCAGGCAGGGCTCCGCTAGTGAACGTGAAGATGTACAAATGAAAATACAGGAGAAGCCTGATGTGATTAATTACGGATCCTTAAAAATGCAGGATGTGCCGGATATGGCCAGCCGTGGCTCTGGAAACAGGGGAGCGCTTTCAGGTATTGTGGGTGGTGCCGTATCACTGGCTACCAGTACTGTAAAACAAATGATAGCCAAGGATCAGAAAAAATACAATGCACAATACAGTTATGGTCTTACCGATCTTTATTTTTATGATCAGTTATCGGTAGATGGTCCTTTCGATCCGCTTGGGCTACAGTTTAGCGGATTTAAACTGGTGCGTACGTTTGAAAATAATGGCAGGATGGATACGGCTCTCACTGCCGAGTTTGAACTGGATGTAACCAACCCTTATGAGATTTTAAACAATGCAGTTTTTCGTTTAAAATTAAAAAGCCTTCAGCTTAATTATGCCAAAGCAAAAGTGCCAGGCAATAATAATTTCCTGAACATGGATTTTGAAATCACTTTCAACAGTTCTTATGTTAACAGTCAGGGTGCTTTGTTTAAAAATATGGAATTGGGTAAATTCTATTTTTTCCTAAGGCAGGCACCTTTGGATAAAGCAGCACCGGGTTATGAAACCTATTATAAAAATCTGGTAGGTAAAAAATTAGATGGGCAAAGTTTTATTGTTCCCCGTTCTTATGGTTACCATATTGTAGGAACCAATAGTGCTCAGCCAAGTTATAGCCAGGGTGCTTATAATATTTTGGTAAATGTTAAGGAGAGTTCTAAAAATACTTTTGTAAATCAAATGATCATCGATAATTCAAGCCAGCTTGTAGATGCATTGGGAGGAGCAATTAAGAAACAGATTAAATAATTGAATTTGTTATTCAAAGAAAATACTTTGTATTCGTGCATAGTTGAACGCAATGTCTTTTTCTAAAACAGCTATTGATGTTTTTTTAAAAGCAATGCCTTAAATATTTGTATTGTTGAACGCTATTTAGGTACCTCTATTACAAGGCTTTTAAAACTAAAGCACTAAATTAATTCGTTATGAAAATTGCTCACTTCTTTTTATTACTGCTTACATTTTTTATCAATCTAAGCGGTCTTTTGGCACAGGAAAATGAAGCAGGCTGCAAGGTTTTGCAAAATACTTTGGTAGGAAAATATACCGGCGAATGTAAGAAGGGGCTGGCAGATGGAAAAGGAGAAGCCATCGGTCAGCATCATTATACGGGTAGTTTTAAAAAGGGGTTACCCAATGGGAAAGGCATTTAATACTACAATGATTCGCTGTATCATTCCGGCAATTTTCAGGATGGCATAAAAGAAGGAAAAGGGGAAACACATTTTTTAAGGGCAGGAAAAGAGGATAGTGTTGTAAAAGGCTACTGGAGTGCGGATGAATTTAAAGGCTCAAAGTATATTACTTATAATCTTGATTGCTCCCGAAATTCTGATTTGTTAATAGAAGTGAATCCCTCCAGTGGCAGTGGCAACACTGTTACCATTGAAATTACAAGTATAACCATTGTAGGGACAAGGCCAAGCAGTATTTTAACGGTTACAGATGTGATTCCTGTTAACGGTATTTTTATAAAAAAGGCAGGGTTTTATGTTACAAGTTTTAAGACGTCGGTTACCTATGAGTTAAGTCAGTTCCCCGCTAAATTATTGGCAACGATTTCTGACGGCAGAACACTCAACTTAGAGTTTTTTAAATCTGCCAACTGGACTGTAAAACTCAAAGTGAATAATTAAATATTCTACGAACAGCTACTACTTTCTTGTTCATTTCATGTCGCCGCTTCATAAATTGCCCTGGAGGGTTATACTTATTTTTACTAACTTTCTGTATCAATCTAAGTAAGATGTCGCAAAACCGCAGAACTTTTATCCAACAGGCAAGTCTCCTGGCAGGAGCTTTTTCCATCAATAGTTTATTTAATCAAGCACATGCTGCAGCGCTTGATGTTGCCAATAAAAAGAGGATTGGTATGTCTGCAGCCGAACTTGCAGCAGATGAAGATTACTGGAGTATTATTCAGCAGGCTTATACCGTAAATCCCAGTATCATCAATTTAAACAATGGAGGCGTGAGCCCTGCGCCCCGTGTGGTGCAGGAAGCGCTGGATCGTTATAATAAACTGGCCAATGAAGGTCCTTCTTATTTTATGTGGAGGGTAATGGATATGGGGCGTGAACCACTTCGGGAAAAACTAGCCGAACTGGCAGGTTGTTCTCCGGAAGAAATTGCGATCAACCGAAATTCTACAGAGGCCCTGAATACCGTTATCTACGGACTGCATTTGCAAAAGGGAGATGAAGTAATTGGTACCAAACAGGATTATCCAAATATGATCAATGCATGGAAACAGCGCAGCCAAAGAGAAGGGATCGTATACAAACAAATCAGTTTTGATTTTCCGATAACCGATGAGGACGCCATTGTGAATGCTTTTGAAAAAGCCATTACACCGCAAACAAAATTATTGCATATTACGCATGTTATAAATTGGGTAGGGCAGATAATGCCGGTAAAAAAAATAACCGCAATGGCAAAACAAAGAGGAATTGAAACCCTGGTGGATGGAGCGCATTCATTTGGTTTGCTGGATTTTAAAATTCCCGATCTGGGTTGTGATTATTTTGGAACCAGCCTCCACAAGTTTTTAAGTGCACCTGTTGGCAGTGGTATGTTGTGGATTAAAAAAGAAAAAATCCAACAGGTATGGCCTTTGGTTTGTAATGACAAACCCGAAGGAGAGGATATTCGCAAATTTGAAACCCTTGGTACCAGGAGTTTTCCGATTGAACAGGCCATCGGGGAAGCTGTGAATTTCCACAATGCCATTGGCCCCAAAAGAAAACAGGAGCGTATTCATTATCTTAAAAATTATTGGGCATCTGCGGTTAAAGAAATTCCCGGCGTAAAAATACATACTTCTTTAGATCCCCGATATTCCTGCGCCATCTGTGGGGTTACCATCGATGGTATGACGCCTGCAGAACTGGACAGTATGTTGTTTTCCAAATACAAAATACATACCGTAGGAATCGTTTGGGAAAATATCAGTTGTGTAAGAATAACACCGCATGTTTATACCAAATTAAAAGACCTGGATAAACTGATACATGCGATTAAAGAAATCGCACAAAAAACAACGAAACAATGATTGGAAAAATACAATGGGGCATTATAGGTTGCGGTGATGTAACTGAATTAAAAAGCGGACCTGCATTTAATAAAGTGAAGGATTCTTCACTGTTGGCAGTGATGCGCAGAAATGAAGCAAAAGCGAAGGATTATGCAAACCGCCATGGGGTCCCAAAATATTATGCCAATGCATCCGAATTGATCAATGATCCGGAAATCAATGCCATCTACATTGCTACACCGCCCGATTCGCATGAGGCTTATGCAATGGCTTCTATTGCTGCGGGTAAACCGGTCTATGTAGAAAAACCTATGACAGTCAATCATTTTTCTGCAAAGCGGATGATGGATGCAGCCAAAAACAATAATGTAAAATTAGTAGTAGCACATTACCGCAGGGCGCAGCCCATGTTTAATAAAATAAAACAATTACTGGATGATAAAGCCATTGGCGATATACTGTATGTAAACATGCAATACAGACAGCAGCCCCTAACTGCTGAAGTGATGGCTACTCCTAAAATGGCTTGGCGCCTTGATCCTGTTCAATCTGGTGGTGGATTGTTTCATGATCTGGCTCCACACCAGCTGGGATTGATGGTATATTATTTTGGAGGAATTAAAAACGCTGCTGGGGTTTCAGCCAACCGGGGAGCTACCTATAATGCCGATGACCTGGTAAATGGGATTATACAATTTAAAAATGGAGTACAGTTCAGCGGTTCATGGTGTTTTAATGTAATGCCCGAAGATGAAACAGACCGTTGTGAAATTTTCGGAACGGAGGGCAGTATTGTTTTTTCTGTATTTGGACAATCTGAAATAATAGTAAATACGGCAGTAGGTAAAAACATTATTCCTTTTGAGGCTTTGGCGCATGTACAGCAACCAATGATAGAAAAAGTGGTTCAATACTTTTTAGGTAATAGCGATAATCCCTGTCCACCGGAAGAAGGTGTAGCAGTACTGGAGTTGATGGATTGTTTTGTAAAAGGGAATGAAGTTTGATTGTTTTAATGTATCAACTCTTTTTCTTTAACGACAGGTAATCCAAAAAATAAATAACCTTCAGTGAAAAATTATTCTCCTGTGGCGCCCTTAATGTATGGCCCAGATTTTTATAATACCTGTTTCCTACTTCCTGGTTAAATAAAGTACCTGCATCTTTCCAGCCAATATTGATAAAACTGCCAAGAGCAAACTGCCAGGTATATACCATATCTACATTAAAGAAGTTCGCATTATTATCACGCTTATTGGTTACGTTGGCAACAGGTAATAAATTTCCGTCATCCTTCAGCACAAAAAAACTTTTATAATCAACCTTACTCCAGTAATGTCTTGCACGTAACGTGATACCCATCTTTATGTTGAAGTTATACTTCACACTCGCAATGTTTTCTACCGTCGTTATTTTTCTTAATCCGAAATAAATGCTGTCGTTTTTAATAAAAGCAAAACCTACATTGTTATTAGCCCCTGAGTTAAGACTGCTAAGGGAAATGGTAAGCTTGTCATTAAAGCGATATTGATTGGAAAGCATTAAGTCTGAGTTTTTACCATTAAACTGATCCGTCTTCATATAATTAAAATCAATAGTTGCTGCATATTTTTTTGCAAAATTGGTATTGACAGTAAAGCCGGCTCTTGCATTTCCCGGTCTTTTAAACATTTTTCCGGGTATCCTGGGCTCGTAAAAATCCTGCGCCCTTGCATTATGACCTGCACCTACAGCTATGCTCCATAAATTTTTTAACTGGCTATGGGCTTTAATAAATAATTCAAGATACTGGTAGCGGCGTGGACTGTAAGACTGTGAATAGGTGCCGCCCACAGAGAAGAAAATATTGTTGTAAAAATGTTTTGGTTTGTTAATCTTGTACCAGCTGTTAAAACCATAATCAAAATAGTTATTATTGGTAAAATAGCCCATATCGTTCTGCTGATAATTTTTATCTGCAGAATTATGATGTATTTCAAAATTAAAGGGCCCCCTAAATTTGCCCAAATTTATTTCATACAATAATCCGCTTACATCTTTGCCTTGATCATAACCCATCAGGTTGCTATTGGCTAATTTGCCCCATACATTCCAGTCTACTTTTTTGTCATACAAATCAAAATTCACGGCACTTACATTGGCATCGTATTCGCTACCGCTGCGCATTACATTGGTATTGATGAATGTTACGCTGCTGTTGTTTTTCATGGTTTGGTCCAGTACAAGAATGTTATAGTTCGTCCAGGGACTGGTTTCTATTTCATATTCTGCTCCTGTATTGTTTTTTCTGATACGGGCATATTGTGGTTTGGTAACCGCATTAAAAAATCCAATTCCCAAGCCCTTGGCTGTGCGCCCGCTAAGTTTGGTGGCATTTACCAGTTTTGTTTCAGAAGGATTGTTAAGAATCGTTTCTGTGCTGTCTGTAAGATGATAAGGTTTCGAAAGATTAATAGGACTACCACCCACACGGCGGCTATAAAATAAATTGCCCTTGTTAAACAACTCTGTTCCTTCCGTAAAAAAAGAGCGGTTCTCATTGAACTTCACTTCAAAGGGACTAAGATTCAGTACCTGATTATCGCTTTGTACCTGACCAAAATCCGGAATCAAAGTCATGTCTAAAGTAAATCCTTTGCTCACACCATATTTTACATCCATGCCACCATTTACTGCTGTACTGATATTTTTACTTGAAAGCGCATTGGGAACATGATTAACATAAGTAGAAAAATAGGGCGAAAAGGAAAGCCTTATTGGCGATTTTATATCTTCAATTCCTTCCAGTACGCCTGCCTGGTTCATGGTACCAAACTTATTTGGGTCGATCGGATTCCAGCTAAATTGTTGTCCCGTTTTAGTCCTTTTCCTAGTTACATTTATACCCCAGTTTTGAACATTGTTTTTACTAAAACGCAAAGCAGCATAAGGAATACGCATTTCAAATGTCCAGCCTTTATCAGTGATCTTGGTAGCTGTTTGGTACACTGCACTCCAGCTTCCATCTTCGTAACCAAGGGAGTATTTGCTGTCAAATTGTTCACCCAATGCAGTTACATAAAAACCCACGCCGTTTATTTTATCAAGATAAGTATCAAACAGAATTCCTGCAAAGTCATTGATTCCAGGATTATCCCTTCCTCCCAATTCTGTAGAAATAGAATCCCTGCTGTTTTCATGGCAATAGCCGGCAACATACACTGCGTTGTTATCATACAATAACCATATTTCTGTCTGGGTATTTTCGGCTTCTTTTTTTCCAAATGTGGGTCTGAACTCAGTTAAGTCTTTAAAACTTGTAGCCGTTTTCCAAACTTCCTCATTCAAACTTCCATCAATTTTTATGGGCAGGATGGTACGCACAGCGCTAACTTTTCGAGCACTATCCTGTGCCTGTATAGAAAAAGAAGAAAATATAACAAAAGCGGATACAATAAAAAATTTCATGGCTCAAAAGCAGAAACAAAAGTTTCCGCATCATTTTAGTATGACTGCAATTTGATGAAGCTTTCCTTAATAAAATTCATAAATGTAGATGAAAGGCGAAAAACCGATGATGAAAGTAGTTATGGTTAAACAAAATGCCATCTGCTTAAAGGATGGCATTGAAAAATTATTTGATTATAATAGTGCTAAATGAATAAGCCGCTTTTTTATACAGGTTAAAAATCCATTTGCTAATGAACTGCAATAGCTGTAAAAAAATGCCTATACGATCTGGCTTTTTAAGAAACTTTCTATCGCATTGCAGGGAACCATAAATGGTTTGCTTTCAATTACAATATTAAGGTCGTTGCCGGTTACGGTATAAGCCCCAACAATCTCCTGACCAAAAAAACTTACATTAAAATTTCCTTGGTTGGTATCTCCGGTAAAGCTTCCGCTCTGTTTTTCTACAGCTCTTTTTGCTTTATCAAGTACTATGGTTGCTTCTCCGCTAAATGGGATGGTAAAATTACATTCTGACATACTTCAAAATTAGTAACAATGGTTTAAATGCAAACAGCTATTTTAAAAAATATTTCTAAAAAGGAGTGTTTAATAATAAAATCCTTGAAATACTAACCCAAATGGTTAATTACCAACACGCCCGTCTTATTTGTTAGGTAGAATATTCCATTTCTTTTTCAACCTGTTTTTAGCATTGCTACCTGATACCTGTCATCTTTATAAGTAACATTAGTCACTTAATGCCCGGGTCCTCAATCGTAGGTTTGCGATGAATAAACAATCATGGTAAAGAGAACAGGTACGGGGATTTATTACAGCAACAAAGAAGAAACGCTGGCAAAATATGCCAAGGCTTTAGCTCATCCGGTACGTATACGAATCCTGCAATTTTTAGAAAGCCAGGCTTGTTGTTTTACGGGAGAGCTGACTGTAGAAATCCCTCTTGCACAATCAACCATTTCACAACACCTCAAAGAATTAAAAGATGCAGGACTGATTCAGGGCGATCTGATGCCACCAAGGGTGAAGTACTGTATTAATAAAAAAGCATGGACAGAAGCAAAACAAGTATTTGTTTCTTTTTTTGATTACAGCAGTTAAAATATACCATTATGAAGATAAAAGTTTTAGGTCCCGGTTGCCCCAAGTGTAAAACCACTTACAACAATGTGTTGGAAGCACTCAAACAAACCGGCATAGAAGCAGAAGTAGAAAAGATAGAAGACATTGAAGAAATGCTTAAATACAATGTGCTTAGCACGCCTGTATTGATGATAGATGAGGTAGCCAAAATAAAGGGTAGGGTGCCAGATATAAATGAAATAAAACAATTGATAAAACCATAAACAATCATCATGGAGACCAAAGAAATCTTTGTAAGTGAAATATGCCCTACCAGCACACAGATTTGGGTAAAAAGAGGCGCAACACTGGTAGATGTGAGAGAAATAGAGGAGTTCGACGAATTAGCTTTTAATGTTCCTTCACTGGTACATATTCCATTGTCGCAGTTTGAAGAACGTTTTTCAGAATTGCCCATGGATAAAGAACTGGTCATCGTTTGTCAGGATGGATCAAGAAGTTTGCGTGCTACCGCCTTTCTGATTCATAAAGGATACGATGCACAAAAAGTAGTAAACATGAAACACGGAATGATACGCTGGGTACAAAAGGGGTTTCCTTTTATTGGTGATGCGTCTTCTATAGAGGCTGCAACACATACAGGTTGCTGTGGTGGTGGGCACAAAAAGCACGATCATGAGCATGGGCATGACCATCAAAAGAATTCCTGCTGCGGAAATCATTAATTAAATAATTTATTATGTTTGACTGGCTACAGTCATTTGCCGACTGGCTTATATACGATGTGATTGGTATTGCAACTCACAGTAAGTTGGGAGATGCGCTTAACTTTTTTGTGTTCGATACCGTCAAAATATTTATCCTGCTTTTTGTGGTTACCCTTCTAATGGGCACCATCAATGCCTACTTTCCAATAGAAAAAGTAAGGAGTTTTTTAACCAAAAGAAAATGGTATGGGCTCGATTATTTTGTAGCATCTTTTTTTGGAACGATTACCCCTTTTTGTTCCTGTTCTTCTGTGCCTTTGTTTATCGGTTTTGTAAAAGGAGGTATTCCTTTGGGCGTAACGCTGGCATTTTTAATTTCATCACCATTGGTAGATGCGGTAACGGTTGCCATCTTTTTTGGGATGTTCGGTTTTAAGACCACCATTATTTATGTAACCAGTGGTATTATCTTATCCATGATTGCAGGGTATATTCTGGGCAGAATGAAATTAGAGTCATTGCTCACCGATTGGGTAAAACAATTGTTAATCAACAAACAGGTTATCTATGAAGGAGAAGCAGAAGTTTCCTTAAGCTTTTACAAGCGTGTTCCGGGTATTCTAAAAGAAGCACTGGAAATCGTAAAAGGAGTAGCCTTGTATATTTTACTGGGTATTGCTATTGGTGGCATCATGCATGGTTATATTCCCACTGGTTTTTTTGAAGCCTATATCAGTAAAAGCAATCCCTTTGCAGTACCCATAGCAGTAATATTGGGGATACCCATGTACAGCAATACTGCAGGTATTTTACCCATCATGCAGGTATTGGTTGAAAAGGGAATTCCGCTAGGAACGGTTATTGCTTTTTCCATGGCAGTAGTGGGCCTCTCTATACCCGAAGGGCTGTTGTTAAAGAAAGTAATGACTACCAAAATGCTGCTCATCTTTTTTGCAGTAGTTACCCTCTGTATCATCATTTCAGGTTATTTGTTTAACCTCATTTTATAAATCAATGTTTATGAAAAAGATTATTATCTCCATTGTTACTTTGTTTACGGTTTTGTTATTTAACAGCGGCAGTCTTGCACAAAATCCTGCTACGGTTCAAACTACCGGATTTGAAGTCATTCAGTTTCACTCAGAGCACCGCTGTGTTACCTGTGTAAAAATCGAAAAACTTACAAGAGCCACTTTGGCCAAAACCTACCCGGCTATTCCTTTTCGTTTAATAAATGCCGATGATAAAAAAAATGCCAAAATAGCGGAACAGTTTGAAGCAACTGGCACTGCATTGTTTTTATACAATGCCAAAACAGGGAAGAAAAAAAATCTTACCGAATTTGCTTTTATGAAAGCAGGGAACGAAACAGCTTTTGATGCGGAATTAAAAAAGTTCATAACCGATTTTTTAAAGGATTAATATGGACTGGTTAACGAATCTTGCACAAAACAGGGAACTGCCCTTGCTGGCAGCTTTTGCATTAGGGTTGTTAACGGCTATTAGCCCATGCCCATTGGCAACCAACATTACAGCCACGGCATATATTGCCAAAACCATTACCAGCAAACGAAAGGTTTTATTAAGCGGCCTGATTTATACTGCAGGGCGAATGTTTTCTTATACTATACTTGCTGCAATTATCTATTTTGGAGCAAGTAAATTTCAGGTTGCAAAACTCTTTCAGGGTAATGGCGAAAAATTCATTGGCCCGCTGATGATTCTCATTGGACTTATTCTGCTCGATGTAATTAAACTTAATTTTTTATTCAGCGGAAATCTAACCGAGCGGTTATCCAATAAATTTAAAGACCGAGGATTGCTTGGATCGTTTATGCTGGGCTTTGTTTTTGCAATGGCCTTTTGCCCATATAGTGGTGCTTTGTTTTTTGCCATGCTTATTCCTATGACCTTGGTTGCATCACAAGGCCTTGCACTACCAGTCGTATTTTCTATAGGCACCGGTTTGCCGGTCATTCTTTTTTCTTTTATAATTGTTTATGGTATGCAAAAACTGGGTACTTATTTCAGGGCCATTCAAAAGTTCGAAAAAATAATGCGGATCGTTGCCGGTTTTGTTTTTATCCTTACTGGTTTATATTATATAAATATTTTTCTTAAAATAGTATAGTTTCATCCTGCAGGTTTAATCAATATTAATAAACCCTTGCAGTCAGCATAAAATTTCGTTCCTTTAAAGAACGGCAGCACCAAAAGGTTCTTAACCGTGTTATAAAAATTTACAGACTTAAAATTAAATGGTATGAAAAATTGGTTTTTTCTTTTGCTTATTTCAGCAACAATAAGTACTACTCAAATAGCTGCACAACAGCCAACGCTCAAACAGATTGGTAAAGAATTTATGATGACGGGAAACAGTGTAGGGCTTTCTGTTCGTGCTTCCGGAATACTTTACAGCTTTGATCAAACAGGCTCCATCAATAAAACCGACCTCAGCACCGGCGAACAATCCAGGATCGGAAAACAGCGGTTTAATAATTTAAGATTCTTCTTTACACTCAACAGCAAACTTTATGTGATTGATACCGATGGCAGCATGACTCAAATAGATCCGGCTTCGGGTGCTACGACCGTTGTATCTAATATGGGCTATTGGAATGATATTGCCAGAGTAATGGTAGTGGGCAATACCTTTTATGCAATAGAGAACAGTTTGTTTTACCGGTATTATGGTTTTAATACAGCTTCCCGAAAACAAATTGGCGAAGCAGAGTTTTACAATGTAGGAACCCTTATCAAATATGAGAATTTGCTTTACAGCCTCATCGATGACGGAAGTTTTTATGAAATCAGTACCAGCACAGGGGTATGGAAAAAAATTGCAAGGTCAAAATCATGGAGGGGTAGCCTTTCTGCAGTAGTAAAGGATAAATTATATACCGTAGATAACTCGGGTGTACTTTTTGAAACAACCCTTTCCGACGGCAGTAAAAAACAACTGGATGATACCCAGTTCAAAAAATCCAAGCACTTATTTGAAGAAGGCGGCAAACTGTATACCTCTACTATGGCCGGCACCCTGTTCGAAGTTGTTTTTAATTAAAATTATAAAATCCCTTTGCTGGTCTCCGTGTAAACGGGGACCAGTTTTGTTTTAGCCCATTTTTTGAGAACTTCTAAACGTTGCTTTGTAAACTTGTTGGCTTTTTCCCTACAAATCAAATACCCTATTGCCTGCAAATTTTACTTCCTAGCCATACCAAT